>CAMGMW010000238.1 GCA_946059285.1 uncultured Clostridia bacterium | reverse complement strand
AGAGAATGTCGACCGCTTCAATGGTGCATACGACGCCCGCCGCAGGCATTTGTGCCTGCGGCGAGCGATGTTCAAAATATCAGAATAATAAAAGATTGGCAATGCCGAAATAGACCAGCAAGGAAAGTGCGTCGACGATGGTCGTGATGAACGGACTTGCCATCACGGCGGGGTCGAAGCCGAGCTTCTTTGCCAAAAGCGGCAGGGAGCAGCCGATGATTTTCGCCACCAGGACCGTCAGCGCCATTGTGATGCAGACAACAAACGCAACCAGCCAGGTGATTTCCTCATTGCCCAAGAGCAAGTGGTCGACGAGCAAAATCTTCGCAAAGCAAGCAACGGCAAGCGTGACGCCGCACAGTACGGCGGTACGGATCTCCTTCCAAATCACGCGTGGCAAGTCGCTGAATTCCACCTCACCAAGCGAGAGCGCACGAATGACCGTAACGGAGGACTGCGAGCCGGAATTGCCGCCCGTGTCCATGAGCATGGGGATGAAAGCGGTCAGCGCGACCTGTGCGGCAAGCGCACTTTCAAAGCCTGTGATAATCAGCCCGGTGAAAGTGGCGGATACCATCAGGAGCATGAGCCATGGAATACGATGCCGAAAAAGATCAAGGGTCGTCGAACGGAGATACGTCTTATCTGACGGTGTCATGCCGCCCATGATCTCCATATCCTCGGTGACCTCGTCTTCCATAACATCCATCGCGTCATCGAAAGTAACAATGCCGACCATGCGGTTTTCGCCGTCCACCACGGGCAGTGCAAGAAAATTATACTTGGAGAACATCAACGCGACTTCTTCCTGGTCTGTCTGGGTGTTGACCGAGATCACATTGGTTTCCATCAGTTCTTCAATAGTCATTTCGTCGTCCGCCGCCAGCAGCAGGTCCTTGACGGTCACAAGCCCGATCAAGGTGCGGTCATGGGTGACATAGCAAGTATAGATCGTTTCCTTATCCACGCCGGTGCGGCGGATGCGGAGAATGGACTCCTCCACCGTCATGCTCGGGCGCAGGGAAACATACTCCGTGGTCATGATCGAGCCTGCAGAGTTTTCGGGATATCGCAGGATCTCATTGATTTCCTTGCGCATCTGCGGATCGGCTTGGGACAAAATGCGCCGCACCACATTGGCGGGCATCTCCTCGACAATGTCCACTGCATCGTCCACATACAGTTCATCGAGCACTTCGCGGAGTTCGGAATCGGAGAAGCCGCGAATCAACAGCTCCTGCGCATCCGGCTCCATTTCAACGAAGGTTTTGGCAGCCAGCTCTTTCGGCAGCAGCCGGAACAGCAGCGGCAGACGATTCTCTTCCAATTCGTCAAAAATCGATGCAATGTCGGATGGATTCATCGTAATCAGGATATCCCGGATTGTGGGATACTTTTTACTTTCCAAAAGCACTTGCAATGTGCTTTCCATGGTGACGTTATGTTCTGCCATCGGTTCTTTCCTCCTGATTCATAAGTAATGGTCAGAGATTCGGAAGCCGGCACGGCAGACCTATACAGTTAGAGGGAAACACGGATGCGGTGTGTTTCCCGCGGACTTCGGCCTACCGGTGAGCCGTTACTACTCCCAGCATCCATGACATTCCCTCCTTTTTCATCAAATATTATGGATAAAATCCTTTATAATCATATGCCCGAAGCGGTGATTTGTCAAGCGGAGAATCTGCGCAATCGGGGCTTTTCCTTTGAAAAAGAATGTGATAGAATAGAAAAAAGGTTTGCGTGGAGGAAGAAATGGCAACAGAAAAAATATATTATGTCAACCAAAAACAGCGAGAGGTCGATGCACAGGTCAGGAGCTGTACACAAACTGCAAGGGGTTGGGAGATCCTGCTGGACCGCACGGTATTTTTTCCGCTGGGCGGCGGACAACCCTGTGATCTCGGACGGCTTGGCGATTGCCGGGTATTGGACGTCTATGAGCGGGATGGGGAAGTCATCCATCTGTGTGAGCAGCCGCTGCCTGAAGGAACACAGGTACACGGTGTCATTGACTGGGAACGGCGCTTTGATCTGATGCAGCAGCATTCCGGAGAGCATCTGCTTTCCCGCATCGTGCATAAGAATTTTGGGTATGATAATGTGGGCTTTCATATGGGAAGCGACGTGATCACAGTGGATTTCAGCGGCGAACTGAATGCCGAACAGCTCCGAGCAGTGGAGGCGGAGGTCAATGATGCGATCTGGCAAAACATTCCGCTTAAAATTTGGTATCCGGATGCCGAAACCCTGCCGACGCTGCAGTATCGCAGCAAAAAGGAGCTGACCGGCGCGGTTCGGCTGGTGCAGCTCGGAACATGGGACCTATGCGCCTGCTGCGGCACGCATGTGGACGCCACCGGGGAAATCGGCGTGGTCAAGCTGCTCTCCACGACCCGCTTCCGTAACGGCTCAAGGGTCGAGCTGCTCTGCGGAAAACGTGCCCTGCAATGGATGAACGTGATCTGTGAGCAGAATCGGGAGATTTCCAATTTGCTCTCGGCAAAACCGATGCATACGGCAGACGCGGTGCGCCGCGTCAGCGGGGAGCTGTCAGAGGCACAGTACCGGCTGACGCAAACGGAGAACACCATGTTTGCTATGCGTGCGGAGGCGCTGGCAGGGCAGAAGAATGTGCTGCTGTTTGTAGAAGAGATGCAGCCGGACAGTGTGCGCCGCCTTGCGGACGCGGTTCTGCAGCGGTGCGGTGGTCAATGCGCAGTGTTTTCCGGTGCGGACGGCGCGTATAAGTACGCCGTTGGCGCGGGAGAGGGCGACCTGCGTGAGCTGGCGAAGCAAATGAATGCCATGCTAAACGGACGCGGCGGCGGAAAACCCGGCTTTATTCAGGGGTCAGTCAGCGCCAGCCGCAAAGAAATCGAAGCATTTTTTACTCAACGGTTTTCGAAAGAAAACTTGCGATAGACACCGCCGCTT
>CAMGMW010000237.1 GCA_946059285.1 uncultured Clostridia bacterium | reverse complement strand
GTGACGGAAGACGGCTTGCTGTGCTATAGGCAAGCAAAAATCCTTGCAAATGTGCTGGGGAGCACACAGCTATAAGCTGAACAATTCGCAAGGACAGTAAGTATTATAGCAGGTAGCAACGAAAACGGTCAATACTGATGACAGAAAGGATAAGGAAAAAATGAAAAAAATGATTGCTCTGGTAATGGGCTTGCTGATGCTGTTTGCCGTTACCACAAATGCTCTGGCCTATGGTACTGGCACTTACAGCATTGGCACAAGCAGCACGACAACTTTTATGGACGGATGTCCTAATTCCACATACTACAACACTGGTTCCGACTGGATGATCGAAATTGCCTGCGGCAATGTTTCGCCCACGCACAGGCTTGTCATGAAGATCCAATCCGGTGCGAATACTGCTAGCTCCGTCTGGGTGTACTCTACTGACAGCGGCAAGTACCATCCATATAAAGTTGCCTATCAATCTCCCGGTCACCTTGTTCGTGTTTGGGGTCGTTTGGATAATCGGGATTCTGGTTATCTGGAAGCGGCTGGAGCTTTCTACTACTAATTGACCTTCGTCTGGGCAATGGCTATGCCACTGCCCAGACCCTTCTCAGGAACGATACCGCGCTGCAACAAGTCGCGTTCAACAGGAGGCTGATGCTATGAAACGTGCAATGTGTGTGCTTGTCCTTTCCCTGTTCCTTACAGTAGGCGCCATTGCGGCCCAAGCTGAGGGAGAAAGGATCAGCGTTGCTGGGGTTACATCCAAAAGCGCTGTATGCAAGGCATTCGCGCAGGTTCATCCCGATGTGGAGATGACGGCTGTTTTGTCCCCCTATCTGTCCACCACAGAGCTGATCAATGATCTCCTGACCAGTGGCTTTGCATATGATGCCTTTGTCATCTCCAGCAATTATTTTGATGTTGGTACACTCATTGATAAAGGGTATTGCGCCGATTTATCCAACGATCCATCCATTGTGGAGACGATCCAACAAATGATACCTGCCTTTGCTGATTTGGTCATGAGAGACGGCCGCATCTATGGCATACCTTACAACTGCCGACTGGAGTATATGGCCTATTCCACCGAAGCCTGGGAGCAGCTGGGATTGACGGAAGTGGATGTTCCAACCGATTTCGGAGACTTTCTGACTTTCCTTGAACGGTGGATTGACCAGGTGCGGACAGAAGGCACGACGGGTTATTGTGTTTTTGGCATCTTCGACGAGGATCTGTACAATGAGACAAGTTATGCAGATTTCCTGGTGCAGCTGCTGATGGACAGCCATATCCTTCAATGCGGCTATGAGCAGCGTCCTTTGCGTTTTTCCACACCGGAATTTCAACAGTGTCTGGAACGCTGCATGGAGATCGGCAGGATGCTGTATCAGCTGGAACCGATCCCGAATCAGGGAATGCCGATTTTCCAGCTGTCCGGCGGAATGGAAAACCTCAGCTCCTTTGTCCCGCTGCGCTTAACGAAGGAACAGGCTGCACTGATTAAAACAAACGTTAATGTCTGTATGGTATCTGCTGGTACGCAGGTCAGGACATTGGCGGAGGAATTTGCGTTGTCTATGGTCAGTCAGCAAGACGATCCCTCCGCAATTTCCTATCTTTTACAGAATGCTCAGCCCCTTGAAGATCCAGGGTATGCTGATAATGTGGCATTCTGGGAAGATAAAGTGGCTGAACTGAGAAAACAGATCGACAGTGGTACGCTTTCTCCTGCAGATCAGCGTGACCAAATGCTGGAACTGGAACGCTTTGAAGGCGTTTTGAAGGATGTATCCTCCGAGGATAACCGCTACTTGATTTCACCGGCACAGCTGTTGGTTTATCAATCCTGTCAGAATCAGCTTTTTATTCAACCACCGCATTGCTTCCTGTCCAACAGCGAGGGCGGAGAGACTGTTAAGGCGCTTCGGACACGCTATGTTAGCGGTAATATAACTGCGGAGCAGTTCATCATGAAACTTGATGAGATGGCTATGATGATGGAGATGGAATAATTAAGCTGGATGAAAAGAAGGCGTTGATGAACGAAAGGCTGGAGTGCTCTGATCATAGGAGACGCTCCAGCTTTTCTATCAGAAGAAGTTTCGTTTCCCAATTCCATAATTGGAAGCATCGCAAAAAGAGTTCAATCGTAGATAAATGGAAGCAACTGACGACAACTTTCGGTTTGTCTCTGCTCAGTATAACTTAGATATACGGCCTTGTTGGACCTAACGGATGTCATCTGGCGTTGGCGCGCTAAGGGGATAAATCAAAACTTGGCACTCATTGGATGCGGAGCACATATCTGCGTTGTCGAGAAAATCGGCAAGCAGGGTCTTTGGCAGCCAAAGACACATGTGCTTGTTGGTGGCCCTGCCCCCAAGCCCCTATAATGCAGAGCAGGCTCTGCGGTTGTGCGTGCTTCCTGCGTCATCACCCGTTTCGGCTTCACTTTCTCAAAATGAAAAAGCCCTATGCTTGCTTCATGCATGACCAGCATGAATGCAGCACAGGGCTTTTCGTTATCGTACGGTATGCTCCTGCCGCCTCTGGGGTTTGGCATCGGGAAGCTTGTCATCCGTGATGATATCAATATTGCGCTTGATTCGGCGCAGGTCGGTCAGCCTGGACTGAACCGGAGCAAGAGCAGCACTGTCATCACGTTTCTGATGGAGCAACAGATCATATTCCGCTGAAAGCTCCGCAAGCGTCGGCAACTGACCGTTGGCCTTCTGGTAAACCTGTTCAGCTGCTTTGTGCGCTTCAATCTCTTTCGCATGTTCGTTATAGAATGCAGGCGACCAACCAGATTCCCGGTATTGGGCATAGACAGACTTCGTCCTCCGGTAGGTAAGGATCGCCTTCTTCTGTTCGGAGATCTCCTTCATGCGGGCCTGGCTGGCTCTGATCCGCGCCTTCAGATCATTTCGCTTGCGGGTCAGTTCCTGA
>CAMGMW010000236.1 GCA_946059285.1 uncultured Clostridia bacterium | reverse complement strand
TTCTGGCAGAGAATCCCGGTAACGCAGAAAGATCACCGCATCATACTCGTCACGGTATTTCTCGCCATACGCAATCGCTGTACAGCTTTTTCCCATGCCGCCCTCGCCATGCAGAAATACTGCGTGCTTTCCTTCGGCAAACGCCTCATGAATACGGCTGATCTCATTCTCTCTGCCCACAAAGCGAATCGTATTGCTTATCCCAGAAGAACGCAGAAATGGTTTTCCTTCGACCGTCACGTCCAGAGCCGCCTTGATCGCTTTGAGCAGTTCATCCACCGTCTGGTATCGCCTGGCAGGGGAGGCCGCCAGGGTTTTATGGAAGAGCTCCTTCAGGATTCGTTTCACCTTGGGATTGACGGAATCAAACGGCTCGCCTTCGAACGACCAGTCGGCAAACAGCCCCATATCCTCATTGCATACAGGCCTCCCCATGATCTTCGTAAACAGAACCGCACCGATGGCAAAAATATCCGTCGCCGGGCAAAGCTTTCTGGTTTTGCCGCACAGCTGCTCCGGCGCAGCACAGCCGCGAGAGTACGGATAGGATACAGCATTACCCGAAGCAATCTCCTGAAGGGACGTGAACGAATCCACGTCAAAAAGCCAAACCGCCGTTGACGGATGGTGCCTGACCAGAAAATTGCTCGGCTTGATGTCCAGATGGAGATAGCCCATCCGATGCAGCTGCCTGACGTGTGTAGCCAGCACCCTGATCGTGTCCAGCGTCTCATGCAGCGATACATCACCATCCTTGTCATAGGTCACAGCATGGTTGAGCTCCATGACCATATACAGCGTGCCATTCCCCTCATACAGGGAAGAGACGACAATGCTGTTCCCAATTTCGTCATTATTGCGAAGGCTCAGCAGAAGCTCATGCGTAGTCCTCAGCTTTTGGAAGGCACGCTCCCGCTCGTCCCCGCTTTCCCATACCAACGTGCTGCCCCTACGCGTGATGGCAGCATGGTATGGATAGCATTCCTTTACCCGGCAGCGCAGCCCGGCATTGCTGCCATCGATCAGCGTCGCCTCATAGGCGATACAGCTTGCGCCCTCTCCAATCGTGTGTTCCATACGAAACGCTCGCGAAGTCCCGTCGTGATTCAGCATAATCACGGCACCGTCCGGCAATCCCGTTCTCATTGATATTCCCTCGCTTTGTTTGGAATTATCAGCAGTATAGGGCAGCAAAGCAAAAATCTGTAACTTTCATTGCGCGTCAGCTTCTTCCAGCACTTCAGCCAGAATTCCCTGAAACGTATCAAGGGGCTGCGCGGTGGCTGTGCAGTACATAAACAGCCAGTCAAAGGGATTGCCATAGTACAGCAGCGGCAGGTTGGTTTCCGACAGCAGCGCATCCAGCTGACTGATATAATCATCGTATATATCCGTTTCTGAAACCTCGCCGCCGTTCTGCACACGGTACCAGTACTCGTATGAAAACAGAAGGATGATGACCTTCCGCATTTCCTCAAAGGAATCCATGTTCAGAGCCAGCGATTTGACCTGAGGGAAGTTTTTCCTGATTTCTTCAGGCAAATGGGTATTTGCAATAGGAATTGTTCCGGTACCGCTCATTCCCTTTCCGTTAATCTGTTGATTGGTCATGAACGCATAAAGAAAGCTGTCTGAATGGATATCCTTCGAGTGATAGTAATCGCGCCTTGAAATCAATCCTGCACATTCCTTCGCGCAGGCCTGCGCCCGCTTTTTCAGTTTTTCTGCCTCGATCCTTGCGCTGTGATTGTTCAGCATGAAGTTATGCTCATGTGTACGGATATAATGAAGCAGTTCCTCTTTCCTTACCATTTGGTCAGCATCGGCTGCAATCTGCTGCGTCCGCACGGTCATATCTGACTCATTTCCAGCGCCGAGATGAACCTGGGCAATCAGATTCTTTGCATCAGCATACGATAATCCCCTGCCGATGCAGAAATAGTAAATCAGTTCCCTGTAATTGCGCTGATTGAATGCCCTGTCCAGATAAGCCTTATGAAACAGCTCACTCGTTTCAGGGATGGATAACCGCAAGGCAAATGCCAAAGCAAACATCTTTTCCCGGCTGTCCTCGCCTTTCTTGGGCCGGATTTTCCCTGAAAACCAATTTCGGAGCGTTCCCGCAGAGCCAATATCTTCAAGCGGCACGCCCGTATGCTCACAGCATTCCCTGAGGTACTCAATCGGCCTTTCAATCTCATGCAACGCTTTTTTCTCCATCAGCGCAGTCACAGATTCTCCGAAGGTGCGGAAATCTTCGTTCAGCACACGCAGTACGTTCTGATACTCGTCCCCGTCAGAATCAACATTCCAGATTAAATCCTCTCGCTGCTGTGTATAATCCATTGTGTTGCCCCCATGCTCCCATTCCTGATTGCATCCTGATAATATTGAGTTTATCATACCACATTTTCCCCAAGGTGGAAAGGCGTGGATCATCACGAAAACCGAGCCTGTATGTGTTCCGCATGAAGGTTGAAATGGCTTATCTCACGCAAACGAAATATGCAACACAACTGCTTTATTGGTTCCTGCATTGGCGATGGATAAGCATAAGCAAACTTGAGACAGTTTAGGACAACTTGGGACAATTCCGGACAATTCTGGACAGTTTTGGACAGTTTTGGACAAAATGCTGTGCTATAATGGTAGGGTCAAGGATGATGGTTCTGATCTATCCTTTGACGATGAGCCTTTTGCCCGCTCAACGGTTTTTCGCTGGGTGCCAAACAGTCCGTCCTGTATAGAATGTTTGTTACACCCGCGAGATAGCCTGTAGTCTCCTGTCCGGCGCGAATCGACCCCTGAAAGTTGTCGCACAATGTCGCACGATGTCGCATGATGTCGCATGATGCCCATGTCAATACGTGCTATAATGTAAACTGTCAAAGAAGGACGAGAGAGCATGATGCAGCCCATCATCGAAGAAAACCAGCCATGGGCAGCTCATCCTC
>CAMGMW010000235.1 GCA_946059285.1 uncultured Clostridia bacterium | reverse complement strand
CAGACATCGGGCTTGATCAGGAAAAGGCCATGTCCCTTTTGGAGGGTATTTACTCCACCGTGGTGGTTCGGGATATTCTGGAGCGGGAAAAGCGGCGCGGTCAGCGGCAGATCACCGATTCTGCGCTTCTGCGTAAGATCGTCCTGTTCCTTGCGGACAACATCGGCAACAGCGTTTCGGTTTCATCCATCGGCAACACATTGATGAATGAGGGTCTACTGGAAGCTGGCGAGCGCAAAGGAACCCCCAGTACCCACACGGTGCAGGCTTATATCGGTGCACTGCTGGAGAGTTACTTTTTTTATGAGATCAAGCGGTTTGACATCAAAGGCAAAGAGTATCTGCGCACCCTGGGCAAGTACTATATCGTGGACATGGGACTTCGCAACTATCTATTGGGTTTCCGCAACCGGGACAGCGGTCATGCTATAGAAAATGTGGTCTACTTTGAGCTGCTTCGCCGGGGCTATGATGTAGCCATCGGGAAGATCGACAATCAGGAGGTGGATTTCATCGCCACCGCAGCCGACAACAGGCTCTATATCCAGGTGACGGAATCCATGCAGAGCGAGGATGTCCGCAAACGGGAGCTTACCCCGCTGCAAAAGATTCGGGACAATTACGAAAAAATCGTGCTGTCTCTGGAGCCAGGGCTGGACGCTTCTTATGACGGAATCAAGTCGCTGAACCTCATGGATTGGCTGTTGGACGATTGAGCGCTCGCAAGAGCAACAATTTTCTCCCGCTTCTCGTTTCTTCTCCCAAATTGTAGCCTGTTTTGGGAGATAGGCTCTCTCGTTCTATGCTTCATTTGGAGATTTGGAGAAAAAGTCGTTTCCTCTGAACCAAAACAATTGCCGTCCTCATCATCCGCGCACCCTGCACAATTTTCTGCGCACATTTTTGTGTACTTCCACTCTGGCTATTTCGCCGGTTTGCTGATAGTGTTGTGTGTCAATGAGGTGAGCGGAATGGAGAGACACAGCACAAAATCCCCGCCGCGCCGCCAGCATGGGCAGGGGTCTGTGCGCAAGCGGGCAGACGGCCGTTGGGAAGTGCGGCTGACCTGTTTTATGGAAGGCCAAAGGCAGCGCAAAAGTTTTTACTTCTGCCGGGCCGAGGACGCCTTGGCGTTTCTGCGCACAGTCACCGCGCCGGAAGCTCCGGCCCGCACGGACCTTGCGCTCTCGCCAGGCGAGCCGATCACACTGCGCTGTTGGTTGTATACCTGGCTGGAAGCGGAAAAAGACAAGGTCAAAGTCTCTACCTGGCGCCGTTATGAGGGCATCGTTCGCTGCCATCTGATGCGCCTGGGCGACCGCCGAATAGCAGATTTGAGCACGGAAGAAATTGAAGCCCTCTATCGCCAAATTTTGCGAAAAGGACTCTCGGCGGGCAGTTTGCACGGTGTCCATTGCGTGTTGCACGGCGCGCTGCGTGAGGCGGTCCGGCAAGGGGTGATCCCGAGCAACCCCGCGCATCTTGCCGATCTGCCGCCCAAGCCCAAGTCGGAAGCAACGAGTTTATCCCCCTCCCAGCAAGCGCTGCTGGTAAAGTCCAGCCAGCTGACGCCGCATGGGGTGTGTATCCGGCTGGCGCTGGCAACCGGCCTGCGCATCGGGGAGCTCCCCGCCCTGCGTTGGTGCGACATCGACTTGTCGGACCGCGTCCTGTATGTGCGCCATACCCAGGGGAATACCGGCGGCGAGCTCGCGCCCCCAAAGACGTATCACGCCCGACGCAGCATTCCCCTGACGGCCAGCATAACCGCCGATTTGACAAGTTGGAAGCAGGCGCAAGAGGATACATCGCCGCAACGCCCGGTCTTCCCGGATGCGGACAGCCAGCCCTTGCGCAGTGCTCAGATTCGAAGGGAGTATAAACGGCTGCTCGCAAGCTGTGATCTCCCCTCCTATCCGTTCCATGCGCTTCGACACACCTTTGCGACCCGAGCATTGGAGCGCGGTATGGACTTCAAGACGCTCTCCCTGATCCTGGGCCACAGCAGCGTGTCTTTCACAATGGATGTCTATGCGCATTGCAGCACAGCGCACATCCGCCGCGAAATGCAGCGGATGGATTACGAATACCGGGAACCAGCACCGGAAGCCCTTATGAGCCGCCTTGAGCGCTGCCGTCAGCAGTTGGCCGCCTGCCCGGACCCCATGACAAAAGAACAATTTCGCATCGCCTGCCACATATCAAAGCGCAAAGCGAGGGAACTGTTGGTATCCGGGGCGGTGCCCTGCCAAACGACCGGGAAGAAAACCTGGAAGTACCAGATTCGCAAGGCGGACGCGATGGAGTATTTGGAGCGGCGGCACGATGATCGCATAAGAATGGGCGGCGTAGCCCGACAATGCAACTCTGTTGGAACGGGTAGAGGCGGGAAAGATGTATAAGGTCAAAATCGTGGTACGGGGGCGTTCACCGGCAGCACCTCGCAGGAAAAACAACGAATCACAGCGCATTAGAAGTTTCTGCAAGTGCATAACACATTTAACAACTTGGCCCTTGAAAGGTACACAATTTCCATATACAATAAGATAAAATGATCATGACAGTACAAGGATGTGGTGCGGATGAGTCAAAACGTGTTGAGAGAGAAATATCGCTTTTATGGCCAAATCCAGCGGTTCCGACTGATCGACGACACGTTTATGAGTGTAGTCTTTCAGGACGTTGACTGCACCCAGTTCCTGGTTCGCACGATCCTGCAAGACGATGATCTGACTGTGACCAAGGTGGAAACGCAGAACTCGCTCAAAAACCTGCGGGGCCGGTCGGTGCGGTTAGACATCACCGCGCACGATGCGGCCGGCAAGATCTACAACATTGAAGTTCAGCGTAAAGACGCGGGTGCGCTACCCAAGCGGGCGCGCTACAACAGCGCGATGCTGGATGCCAATGTGACCAAGCCGGGCGATGAGCTGGAAAATCTGCCCGAAACGTATGTGATCTTCATCACGGA
>CAMGMW010000234.1 GCA_946059285.1 uncultured Clostridia bacterium | reverse complement strand
AGTTTCCCACCAAAAAGAAGGCCGCGCTAATCTTATGCTTCTGCAGCGTGTCCAGAATCTGTTCCGTACAGCCGTTTTCATAACCGGCGTCAAAGGTCAAATAGATCACCTTTTCCGATGTCTCGCCCAAATAAGCGGCATCATAGGTCAGCAGACGGTCGTTGGATGTATTTCCTACCGGTGGCTGTCCCTCTGTTTGAAAGCTCAATCCCCATGAACCGGTCGGCAGCGCCTCCTCCTGTTTGGCATACGCCACCGCTATCAGAGAAAACAGCACTGCCAGTACCAAAAGCATCGGCAGATTTCGCCGGACGAATTTTTGCATTTTGATCACCTCGGTCAAGCATATGAAGCAATCCGCAAAAGTATGTCCCTCTGATGAAATACAGATCCGCGTACCACTAAGAATAGATTCTTTCGATGTTCGAATCATTAAGACGCCGCCTGAAAACCGCGCCCCATGTTTGCCGTTTCGGACAAAGTCTCCACGTTGTGTACTACAGAAGAGTGCGTGAATTGGAATCACAACGCGCCCATACTCTGCCGCACAACGCGGGCATTTTGGGCAAAACAGGAAGCTGCTGCAAAAAACGCAGCAGCTTCTTGTTTTGCGATCGGTACTGTAAGCCGGGTTCTGTCATTGACAGCCATCTATCTAGGCGTACCGTTGCCGGCACGCTCAAGCCACCTCCCCGGAGACGGTCGGGCAAACCATATGTCTCCTCCACGGTGTTGCTCCGGATAGAGTTTACAGCGCCGCAATGTTCCCATGCGGCGGGTGAGCTCTTACCTCGCCTTTCCATCCTTACTCCGCAATGCGGAGCGGTATCTCTCTGTTGCACTTTTCCTGAAGTCGCCTTCGGCGGGCGTTACCCGTTATCCTTGCCCTGTGGAGCCCGGACTTTCCTCACATATCCGCCTTTCGCCGGATATGCGCGGCTGTCCGTACCGGTCGCGTGATATATTGTACTTTATTTCCGCACGCTTGTCAAATAGATTGCAAATTTTATTGTTTCAGGATATAATGTTGATACAATCAGGAAAAGAGGCGCTGAGATTGAATATCGATGCATATTTGAAAGGTCTCAAGGGGAAAAAGGTTCTGGTGCTGGGTCTGGGTGTCAGCAACCGCCCGCTGGTGCGTCTGCTGTTGCAGCACGGCATTGACGTATGCGGCTGCGACAGGACGCCGCGTGAAAAACTTGACGAAGAAATACTGCAACTGGAGTCTATGGGTGCGGAGCTGCATCTCGGAGACGATTATCTCCGGAACATTGAAGGCGATGTGGCATTTCGTACGCCGGGCTTGCATCCGCAGACACCGGAGCTGGTGCAGCTTCGCGCAAAGGGTACCCGCGTGACCTCCGAAATGGAGGCATTTTTTGAGGTCTGCCCCTGCCCAATCATCGGTGTAACCGGCTCCGACGGAAAGACCACCACCACGACCCTGATTGCCGAGCTGCTGCGCCGTGCAGGGCGGCGGGTCTGGGTCGGCGGCAACATCGGTACGCCGCTGCTGGACAAGGCGGAGGAGATCCGCCCCACGGATCATGTGGTACTGGAGCTAAGCTCCTTTCAGCTGATGGATCTGCACCAAAGCTGCCATATTGCAGTGGTGACGAACCTCGCGCCAAACCATCTGGACATGCATCGTGATATGCAGGAGTATGTGGAGGCAAAGAAAAATATTTTCCTCCGCCAGAGCGCTTCAGATACTTTGATCATCAATATGGACAACGCCATTACTGAGAGCTTTGCCGCCGAAAGCAAGGGGCATGTCCGCCGCTTTTCACGGCTGAGCGTTCCGGCGGACGGTGTTTATCTGAAAGACGGCGTGATTCTCCGCAACGGAGAAGCGATTCTGCGGCAGAGCGATATCCTGCTGCCCGGGATTCATAATGTTGAAAATTATATGGCGGCAATTCTGGCTACCGACGGCTTGGTCAGCACGGATGATGTACGCTATGTTGCTTCCCACTTTGGAGGTGTGGAGCACCGCATCGAGCTCGTTCGGGTCAAAGACGGTGTGTCATTTTACAACGACTCCATCGCGTCATCTCCGAGCCGCACCATCGCAGGACTGCGGAGTTTTCAGCAGAAGGTGATTTTGATTGCCGGCGGCTACGACAAGCACATACCCTATGATGTGCTCGGACCGGAGATCACAGAGCACGTAAAGCTGCTGATCTGTACCGGGGCGACCGGTGAAAAAATCGCACAGGCAACGCTGCGGGCAGAGGGAACACCCCCGGAAATACTCAGAATTGATGATTTTTATGAGGCAATCCGGACAGCTGCCGCCCGTGCGTGTGCGGGAGATGTGGTGCTGCTTTCCCCTGCCAGCGCCGCCTTTGACAAGTTTAAGAATTTTATGGTACGGGGCGCTGAGTTTAAAAAAACGGTCATGGAGCTGTAGAGAATGGGCGAATTTTGTACTGCAATCCTTGTGGCGGCAGGAGATTCCAGCCGGATGCAGGGAATCGACAAGGTGATGGAGCCAGTCGGCGGCGTGCCGATGCTGTTGCGTACTGCGCAGGCAGTGGCAGCCAGTGTTTGCATTGATGCTCTGGTCATTGTGACACGGGAGGATTTGCTGCCGCGCACGGAGGCAATGTGCAGCGCTCTGGCAAAGCCGGTAACCGTGGTCAGCGGTGGTATGAGCCGCGCTGAATCGGTGCTCTGCGGGCTGCGGGCGGTGCCGCAGGAAACGCGGCTGGTTGCGATCCATGACGGCGCCCGTCCACTGGTATCGGTGTCTGTGATCGATGCCGCAATTCGTATGGCGGCGGCGACCGGTGCCGCCGCTCCGGCAGTTGCTCTGCATGATACGGTAAAAGTCGCTCATGACGGAATCGTGTCGTATACGCCCGATCGGGCAACGCTGTTTGCGGTGCAGACGCCGCAGGTCTTTGACAAAGGAAAAATCCTTGCTGCCCTCCTGGATGCGATGGCGCAGGGGCTTCCGCTGACAGATGAC
>CAMGMW010000233.1 GCA_946059285.1 uncultured Clostridia bacterium | reverse complement strand
CGCTTCTTTCCGTCGGTCGGTTTTGTGATGCTAAAAACTTCGACAACGTGCCGGATATCTGCCGCCGTCTGGTGGGGGACGGTTTGGATGTCAAATGGTACCTCATCGGCTACGGCGGAGATGAACCGCTGATCCGACAGAAGATTGCCGAAGCTGGGATGCAGGACCGCGTGATCATCCTTGGTAAGAAAGACAATCCCTACCCATATATGCGTGACTGTGATCTGTATGTGCAGCCGTCCCGCTACGAGGGTAAGGCTGTCACCGTGCGGGAGGCGCAGCTTCTTGGCAAGCCCGTGGTTATTACCGACTATGCCACCTCCGCCAGTCAACTGGAGGACGGCGTAGACGGCGTGATCGTTCCCATGGACAACGCAGGCTGCGCCGCAGGGATTGCTGCGCTGCTGCGTGATCCGGCACGGATGCGGCAGCTCTCAGAAAACTGCGCCAAGCGAGACTATACAAACAGTGCGGAGATTGAGAAAATCTACGCGCTGATGGAGGACTGAGACATGATCCCGAAGATCATCCACTACTGCTGGTTTGGGAGAGGGGAAAAGCCGGAGCTGGCCAAAAAGTGCATCGCCAGCTGGAAGAAGTCCTGCCCGGATTTTAAGATCCGGGAGTGGAATGAGGATAACTGCGATTATCTGTCTATACCCTTTATGGCGGAGGCATATGCTGCAAAAAAATACGCCTTTGTGTCGGATGTCATGCGTCTGATCGTTCTTGAGCAGTACGGCGGTGTATATTTCGATACCGATGTGGAGGTACTGCGGGACATTTCGCCGCTGCTGGATGACGAGGGCTTTATCGGGTTTGAGAATGATCAGTTTGTCAACAGCGGACAGGTCATGGCGGCCAAGGCCCACCATCCTGTGATTCAGGCGATGATCGAGGAATACAAAAAGCTGCACTTCACCAACGCAGACGGCACCGCAACACCTGTAGGCTGCCCGCGCTTGAACACCGACGTGATGGAACGATTCGGCCTTATCCGCAATGGGCGGGAGCAGGTCGTTGCGGGTATCCACGTCTATCCGGCGGATTACTTTAATCCCGTGGATAGTACAACGGGAAAATTGACGAAAACGGAGAATACATACTCGATTCACTGGTACTCCATGAGCTGGCTGCCAAAGCGTGTGCAGATGAAGGCGAAGATGGGTCGAATACTGCGGCGAGTGCTGAAAACGGGGAGTTGAAAGTCCGTGCAAATATGTACGATCACCTGTCATGATGTATATAACGCCGGTGCGTCTTTGCAGGCATATGCATTGCAGGCGTACCTAAAATCGCTGGGACACGACGTGAAGATCATTGACTATAAGCCTGATTATCTGTCCCGCCATTACCGGCTGGATATCGTCGGCAATCCAAAATATGATAAGCCGATCCTCAGACAAGCATATCTGTTGGCCAAGCTGCCGGGCAGGCTGCGTATGCTGCCGCGAAAAAGGGCGTTTGACAGCTTTACCGCCAAGTATCTTGACCTGACTCGGCGGTATGCATCTAATGCGGAGTTGAAAGCTGATCCGCCGGAAGCAGATATTTACTTTGCCGGGAGTGATCAGATTTGGAATCCGCTTTTTCCCAACGGAAAAGATCCGGCGTTCTATCTGGATTTTGCGCGGCGGGGCATCCGCGCGGCCTATGCGGCTAGTTTTGCGGTAGAGGAGTTCCCCGAGGAGCTGCAAGGTGTCACAACGCAGTATCTGAGTCAATTTAACCATATCGCTGTGCGGGAAAAATCCGGGCTTGCTGTGTTGGAATCGCTGGGAATACATAATGCCGCTGCTGTGCTCGACCCAGTATTCCTGCTGGAGCAAGAGCAGTGGGAGGCTATAGCAAAGCAGCCAAAAAAGGTAGATGGACCTTATCTTCTGGTATATGACTTTGACAACAGCCCGGTCGTTCGCAAATTGGCAGAGAGGATTGCCAGCGTGCGTGGACTGAAGATATATTCAATTTTTGATCTTCCGTATGCTGAGCGCTGCTTTGCGCTATGTGGGCCGGAAGAGTTCCTGGGTCTGATGGAAGGAGCTTCGTTTGTGTTGTCCAACTCGTTCCACGCGACGGCTTTTTCAGTGATCTTTGAAAAGGAATTTGTCGTAGTGGAGCGCACAGAGAAGATCAACACGCGAATGCGTGATTTCACGGCCATGCTCGGTCTGTCCGATCATATGGTAACGGTGGAAGCAAATATCCCCCTCAAAACGGATTGGACGCAGGTGAAACACCGTCTGGCAGACGAGATCGATCACTCAAAGGCGTATATTGATGAAGTGCTGAGGGATGGGAAGCAATGAAGAAAAACATTCTTTTTGTAATCAATTCCATGGGCTGCGGCGGAGCGGAAAAAAGTCTGCTTTCGCTTTTGTCCTTGCTAGATTATGAAAAATATGATGTGACGCTGCAAATGTTTCGCCGTGGAGGTATGTTTGAAGAGCTTCTGCCACAGGAAGTACATATCCGTAAGGAACTGGACTACATTGTGTTTTGCGGGAAAAGTCTGGTGAAGCAATTACTTTCCTTTGATTTCCGTCGTATGACTGCCAGAGTGCATACGAGCCTTTTCCTGCGTTCCAACGCAAAAAAGGGCCACCCGCTGCATGATGCGCAGGCTTACTGGAAATATTCCGGTGCTGCATATGATTCGCTGCCGGAACAGTACGATGTGGCGATCGCTTGGGGACAGGGAACGCCGACACATTTTGTGGCCGAAAAGGTTCGGGCGCAGAAGAAGTTTGCGTGGGTCAATGTTAATTACGAAGCCGCAGGACATCAGGCGGCATTTGATGAGCCTTATTACGAAGGATATGACAGCATTGTCTGCGTGTCGGAAGAATTACGTTCGCTTTTTAGTAAAGTCTTTCCTCAGTACGGCAAAAAAACGGTAACGATTCTGGATATCAATAATCCCAAGACAATTACGAGCATGGCACAGAAATCAATCTCGCTATCAAACGAAGATGGTCTGA
>CAMGMW010000232.1 GCA_946059285.1 uncultured Clostridia bacterium | reverse complement strand
TGTCCGACGCCATCATTCTGGAACATCTGCAAAAGGTACAGCGCGCACACCAGATCAAGCCTTCGGAGCGGCTGGAGGGACGCTACAACCTGACCATCGAGATGGAAACCGGCGTTGGTAAGACCTACACCTACATCAAGACCATGTACGAGCTGAACAAGCACTATGGTTGGAGCAAGTACATTGTGGTTGTACCGAGCATTGCCATCCGTGAGGGCGTCTACAAGTCCTTTCAGGTGACACAGGAGCATTTCGCCGAAGAATACGGTAAAAAGATTCGTTTCTTCATCTATAACTCAGCCCAGCTTACGGAGATTGACCGGTTTGCCTCTGACAGCTCCATCAATGTTATGATTATCAACTCCCAGGCGTTCAACGCCAAGGGAAAAGATGCTCGGCGCATCTACATGAAGCTGGATGAGTTCCGCTCCCGCCGGCCGATTGATATTATCTCCAAGACGAACCCGATCCTGATTATTGACGAGCCGCAGTCCGTGGAAGGCAAGCAGACGAAAGAACGCCTGAAAGAGTTCAATCCGCTACTTACCCTGCGTTATTCTGCCACGCACAAATCAGGCAGTATCTACAATATGGTGTACCGGCTCGACGCGATGGAAGCATACAACAAGCGGTTGGTCAAAAAGATTTCGGTAAAAGGCATCACCGAATCCGGAAGCACAGCTACGGAAGGGTATATCTATCTTGAGAGCATCAACGTTTCACAGGAAAAGGATCCCACTGCCAGTATTCAGTTTGATTTCAAGGGCGCTAAGGGAATCCGCAAGAAGAATGCCACCGTTGGTATCGGCTATAATCTCTATGACAACTCCGGCAATCTGGATGAGTACAAAGTAGGTTTCGTGGTAAAATCCATCGACGGACGTGACAATTCGGTCGAGTTTCTGAACGGCATTAAAATTTTCGCGGGCGATGTTATCGGCAAGGTCAGCGAGGACCAGCTCCGCCGCATTCAAATCCGCGAGACGATTCTCTCCCACATTGAGCGCGAACGGCAACTCTTCCATAAAGGTATCAAAGTTCTGTCCCTGTTCTTTATTGATGAGGTTGCCAAGTACAAGCAGTACGATGCCTCCGGCGATCCATACAACGGAATCTACGCGGATATGTTTGAGGAAGAGTATACGGACATTGTCAGCAATCTGCAGCGGGAAATCTGTGACGACGACTACATGAAGTATCTGGACGCGATTTCCGCTCATGATACCCATGCCGGTTATTTTTCCATCGATAAGAAAGGCAAAATGACCGACAGCAAACTGACCGACAAAAAGGCGGGGACTTCTGACGATACTGACGCATATGACCTGATTATGAAGAATAAGGAACTGCTGCTGGATCGGGATCCCAAGCGTTCTCCCGTTCGGTTTATCTTCTCCCACTCCGCACTGCGCGAAGGCTGGGATAATCCGAATGTGTTCCAAATCTGCACTCTGAAGCAAAGCAGCAGCGAAGTCCGCAAGCGTCAGGAAGTTGGGCGTGGTCTGCGTCTTTGTGTCAACCAGGAAGGCGAGCGCATGGATGCAAATGTGCTTGGCAACGATGTTCACAATATCAATATTCTTACAGTTATCGCCAGCGAGAGCTACGACAGCTTTGCAAAGGGGTTGCAGACGGAACTTGCCGAAGCCGTTTCAAATCGACCGATTTCCGTTACTGCGGACCTATTCAAGGGCAAAGTAATCAAAGACGCTCGTGGCAATGAGCAAGTCATCGATGGCGAAACCGCACAGGCTATCTACTTTGATATGGTCATCAATGGCTATGTGGATAAGAAGGGTGCGCTGACCGACAAATATTACGTAGACAAAGCAAACGGCACCATTCAGGTTGCAGAGGAAGTTGCAGACAGTATTGATGCAATCGTCGATATTCTGGATTCTGTCTATGACAGCCGTGCCATGCAGCCTGAGAATGCCCGCGACAAGAATGTGGAACTTCAGGTTGATCTTGAAAAGCTGGCAATGCCGGAATTCAAGGCACTCTGGCAGCGGATCAGCGCAAAGTCTGTTTATGTTGTGGATTTTGATACGGAGGAACTGGTACAAAAAGCGATTGATTCTCTCAACCGAAATCTTCACGTGTCAAAGGTGTTCTTCAAAGTGGAAACCGGCGCAATGGCAGAAATCAAATCGAAGGACTCGTTGCTGGACGGTAGTGCTTTCTCGAAATCCCGGTCTTCTACCTATGATTCGAACAAACAAATTCGGTCAAACCGTAGCGTAAAGTATGACCTGATTGGTAAGCTGGTTGCAGAAACCGGATTGACCCGAAAGGCTGTTGTAGAAATCCTAACGGGTATTGAAAAAGCTGTGTTCAACCAATTCAAAGATAATCCAGAAGAATTCATTATCAAAGCCGCTGCTCTTATCAACGATGAAAAAGCAACCGCCATCATTCAGCATATCACCTACAATGTGCTGGACGAGCGGTATGAAACGGATATTTTCACTGAGCCTACCATCAAGGGCAAGCTCGGCACAAACGTCATGAAGGTGCAACGGCACCTATACGATCACATCGTCTACGATTCCATAAACGAGCGTGATTTTGCCACGGATCTGGACACCAATACGGATGTTGCGGTTTATGTGAAGTTGCCGGACAGTTTCTATATTTCAACACCGGTTGGCCACTATAACCCAGACTGGGCAATTGCATTCTATGAGGGCACTGTGAAGCACATTTATTTCGTTGCTGAGACGAAAGGCTCTATGTCCTCCATGCAGCTCCGCTTGATTGAAGAATCCAAGATCCATTGTGCACGAGAGCATTTTAAAGCTATCAGCAACGGAAATGTTGTCTATGATGTGGTCGATAGCTATCAGCGCCTTCTGGAATTAGTAATGCAGTAGGATTAGAATTGCAAATTATACCTCATTATACCCTTGATTATTTGGGTATAATTGGGTATAATTTTGTATATACTTCTTCTCATAGGAGGCGGCACGATGGAACTGGAT
>CAMGMW010000231.1 GCA_946059285.1 uncultured Clostridia bacterium | reverse complement strand
ACAATTATTTTTCAAAAAATGGGGATGCGAGCGTGATTTTGAGTGAGTAAAATTGGAAACAGCGGTATTTTGTTTAAAAGCGGTCTGATGAAAAATACAAAGTCATGAAAATGATGCGGTGTGTTTCTGCTGCAGGAGATTCAGAATACGGGCAGCCGATGGCTGTTCGGCAGATACAGGTAAGAGGGCAGCCAAAGCGCCGCATGAAAAAATGACGAAACCCCTGTGACGATGGTTGATTTTTGTCGGGAAGATGGGTATAATAAAAAAAACACTACGACAGGAGGTCATTTTTATGGCTGTAAAAATTGAGAAAACGACGATTATCGGCGATGTACTGGATATTGCGCCCCAGACTGCACCGCTGTTCATGGCGATCGGAATGCATTGCCTGGGCTGCCCGGCCTCTCGCGGCGAGACCGTGGAGGAAGCTTGCATGGTACATGGCGTAGACGCTGACGAATTCCTTGCACAGGTCAACCGCTTCATTGAAGCCAGCGAAGAAAACAAGTAAACATGCACGACCGGGCGGGCAGGGGCTGTCGCAGGGCAACAAATTCTGTCATTCCGCTGCGGGAATCAAAGTGGCAATTTTGACTCCTGCGCGATAGCTGTTTCCAGCAATGACAATTTAGCGCTTTGCGAAAATCCCTGTCCGCTCTTCCTTTGATTGGTCGGGAGGGAATATGAAACTACCGATTTCAAAGCGGCTTTTATGCTGCGCGTCGCTGGTGCCGATGGGTGCACGGGTGGCGGATATCGGCTGCGATCACGGATATCTTGCCATTGAGTTGCTGCGCAGCGGGAGAGCGGCATTTGTGCATGCGTCGGACCTGCGGGAGCAGCCGTTGCAGCGGGCAATGCGCAATGCGCTTCGCTACGGCGTATCGGACCGGATGCGTTTTTCCCGCGCCGACGGACTACAGGCCGTTGATCCGAAACTGGTGGATACCATTGTGTGCGCCGGTATGGGCGGCGATCTGATTGCCGGGATTCTCAACAAATGCGGTTGGCTGCGGGATGCGCATTATACACTCATCCTACAGCCGCAATCCTCCGGCAACGACTTGCGGCGGAGCCTGTATGAGATGGGCTTTGGGACAGAGACAGAAACGCTGGTTGAGGATGCCGGGTTTGTGTATAATGTCCTATGCGCCCGATATGGAAATCCAGCCCCACTGACACCGGGGCAGCAGTATTTGCCGCCACTGTTGCTGCACAGCGGAAATCCGCTTTTGCCGCGCTATATCGAGCGTATTTCCAATGCGCTTACGCGGACTGTGGCAGGGATCCGGCAGGCGAATGACCCATTGGCATTGCAGCGCCTGGCATACTATCAGACAGCACTGGAGCAGGTGAAACAAATGGCGGAGGAATACCAAAGGGGGCAAGGAATATGAGAACTGTCAAGGAAATCTACGAGGCGGTAAAGATAATTGCACCGGAAACGATGGCGTATGAATGGGACCATATCGGACTGCTTTGCGGACACTTTGACCGTGAGGTCACAAGGGTATTGGTAGCACTCGATCCGTTTTTGCCGGTGTGCATGGAGGCAAAAAAGCTGGGCTGCCAGCTTTTGCTGACACATCATCCGGCAATTTGGGACCTGAAGGCGGTCAATGATGCAACGCCTGCGGGACGTGTGCTGCTTTATCTGGCGGAAAACGGCATTGCGGCAATCAACGCCCATACAAATCTGGACTGTGCGCCGGGAGGCGTAAATGACTGCCTTGCTGCGGCACTGGGGCTGCAAAACACGCACATCATCGATCCGCGTGAATCGGAGGGCAGAAGCTACGGACTTTTGCGCGGCGGTACAGTGGCGCAGACCGATGCAAAGACACTTGCCGCCCATGTCAAGCGGTGCTTGCACTGCGCTGGCCTGCGCTATGTTGACGGTGGAAAGCCGATTACCCGTGTAGCGGTTGGCGGAGGCGCCTGCGGTGAGGAACTGTTCCGCGTCGCGGCGCTGGGCTACGATGCTTTCATTACTGCGGACATAAAGTATAACGGATTCTTCGATGCGCAGTCTTTGGGTGTGACGCTCATCGACGCCGGACATTTTCAGACGGAGAATCCAGTCTGTGCTTATCTTGCTGATACCGTGCGGACTAGGTTCCCTGAGTTGGAGATTTTTCTGTCAAAAACACACCGCGATTGTATAATATTTGCCTGATACTGTTGTTTTTCAACGCTGTGTGTGGTAAAATAAACTATCGAAATTTCATCAGAAGGGAAGTACTACCATGTCGGGTCATTCCAAGTGGCATAATATTCAAAAGACAAAAGGTGCACAGGACGCAAAGCGTGCGGCAGCATTTACAAAAATCGCAAAGGAAATGTATGTTGCGGTTAAGGAAGGCGGCGGTCTGACCGATCCAGCGTATAACTCCCGCCTTGCAACCGTCATTACGAAAGCAAAGGCTGCCAATATGCCGAACGATAACATCAAGCGCGTTTTGGAGAAGGCGGCAAGCGCCGGCGCAGGGGATGCGTATGAATCCATTACTTATGAAGGCTACGGCCCGAGCGGTATTGCCGTGATCGTCGAAACCATGACCGATAGCCGCAACCGTACTGCGGGCAATGTCCGCCACCATTTTGACAAATACGGCGGAAAAATGGGTGCCGCTGGATGTGTTTCATGGAACTTCAGCAAAAAGGGAGTTTTGGTCATCGACAATGAGGACGAGGACTATGAGGAAGACGATGTGATGATGGACGCGATGGACTGCGGCGCGGACGATTTTGAGGCAGAGGATACCTGCTTCACCGTCTACACCGATCCGGATGATTTCAACGCTGTCGCGGACGCGCTGAGCAAGAAGGGCTATGCTTTCGCCTCCGCGCAGATCGAGATGGTCCCCGGCGAGTACAAGAAGCTGGAGAACCCGGATGACATCACCAATATGGAAAAGATGCTCGACATCTTCGAGGATGACGACGACGTGCAGAACGTCTGGCACAACTGGGATCGGGATTAAC
>CAMGMW010000230.1 GCA_946059285.1 uncultured Clostridia bacterium | reverse complement strand
GGTCGAGCTTTACGCCGAGGAATTCCAGGCCCTCGCAGATCGCGGCACGGTTGGTCGAGCCGTTTTCGCCGACGCCGGCGGTGAAGACGAGGCAATCCAGCCCGCCGAGGGCTGCGGCGTAAGCACCGATATACTTGCGGACCTCATAGCAGAACTTATCCAGCGCGAGCTGGCAAGCCGCATCGCCGTTCTTTGCGCCGGCTTCCAGGTCGCGGAAGTCGGAGGAGACACCGTTTGACAGTGCCAAAACGCCGGACTTCTTGTTGAGCATGGTCAAACACTCGTCCGCAGTCATGTTGTACTTGTTCATGATGAACTGTGCCACGCAGGTGTCGATGTCGCCCGCACGGGTGCCCATCGGCACGCCTGCCAGCGGAGACAGACCCATGGATGTATCCTGGCACTTGCCGTCCGCGACGGCGGAGAGTGAGGAGCCGTTGCCGAGGTGGCAGACGATGATTTTCAGCTCGCTTGCGGGCTTCCCCATCAGCTCAATGGCACGCTTGGAGACAAAGCGGTGCGAGGTGCCGTGGAAGCCGTAGCGGCGCAGATGATCCTTCTCATAATACTCCGTGGGGATGGCGTAGCGGTAAGCCTTCGGGGGCATGGTCATATGGAACGCGGTGTCGAACACGGCAACCTGCGGCTTGCCGGGCATGACCTTTTCGCACGCCTCAATGCCCATGAGGTTGGCGGGGTTGTGGAGCGGACCGAGGGGGATGCAGTCGCGGATCGCCTGCTTGCAGGCTTCGTCGATGATGCAGGATTCGACAAACTTGTCGCCGCCGTGCAGGACGCGATGACCGACCGCGTCGATCTCGTCGATGGACTTGAGCACGCCGTATTCGGGATCGACGAGAATGGACAGGACCGCTTCGATCGCCTCGGAATGGGTGGGCATCGGGATGTCGCGCTCGACCTTGATGTCCTTCGCGGGGACCTTGTGGGTCAGCTTGCCGTCAATGTAGATGCGCTCACAGAGACCCTTTGCAAAAACCTCGCCCGTTTCGGGGTTCATGAGCTGGTACTTCAGGGACGAGCTGCCTGCGTTGATAACGAGAATGTTCATAGTTGCGTCAACTCCTGTAAAAACTTGTTTCTATTTTTTGCAATTTGTGATAGTATTAACACATACTCTTACTATTCTATAATAGAATATCCAAAGAGACAAGTGGTTTTTTGGAAATGAGGAGAATTTTGTGAAAAATGTGGGCATTGTCTGTGAATATAATCCTTTTCACAACGGTCATGCCAGACAGATCAGGGCGGTACACGCGGCAGGCGGCGCGGCAGTTTGCCTCATGAGCGGCAATTATGTGCAGCGGGGAGAGCCTGCGCTGCTGGATAAGCAAACCCGTGCAAAGGCGGCGGTGCTCGGCGGCGCGGACCTGGTGCTGGAGCTGCCTGTTTCCTATGTGCTGCGTTCCGCAGAGGGCTTTGCTGATGGCGGAGTAGAGATTTTCAATGCCATGGGCTGCATTGATGCACTGTGCTTTGGGACGGAAATAGTTAACCATAATTTAATTATGTCAACCGCAAAAGCATTGCTTTCCAAGGATTTTTCCGAGCGCTTGAAGGAAAGACTGTCGGAGGGCATTTCCTTTCCGGCGGCACGGCAGCGGGCATTGCAGGATTTGGGCGTGGATACGTCCGCAGTGTGTGCACCCAATGCGATCCTCGCCGTGGAATACTGCAAGGCGCTTTTGCGGCGCAGCAGCACCATGACAGCCATGCCGATCCACCGGGAAGGAGCCTACCACGGCGGCAGCGATCCTGAGCAGCCCTCTGCATCTTTCCTGCGCGGTCGGTCGGACTGGTCCGGTTATGTGCCGGAGAATGTGTGGGCGCTTTGCAGGGAAGCTCCTCGGCATACCGTTGCCGCGGGGGAGCGCGCATGGCTTGCGCGCCTGCGGGCGATGACCGAGGAGGAGTTCGAAGCGCTGCCGTTTGGCTCGGAAGGGCTGTGGCGGCGGCTGATGCATGCCTGCCGGACGGAGACTTCCATTGATGCGATTGTGGATGCCGCAAAATCGAAACGATATACTCATACACGGCTGATGCGGATGCTGCTGTGCGCTTATTTGGGGATCGACCATACGCTCTTGCAGCAGAGCGCGCCCTATGTACGGGTGCTGGCGACCAACGCATGCGGACAGACCGTCCTGAGACAGGTCAGAAAGCAGGGCACACTCCGGCTCCTGCATGCGGGAGAGATTCCGCCGGACGGAGCGTATGCAAAGCTGGAGCGGAGGGTGTCTGATCTGTACGGGCTGTTTCGATGCGGCGAGATCCCGCCTGCCGGGGCGGAGCGGCGCCTGCGGCTTTACAGGAAAACGGATGTATAAGGAAAAACACGGGCACCGGCGACATATTCCTTGACAAATAAGGTCGAATCTGATAGTATTCTATTGTATAATGAGAAGAAGGAGCGATTTTATGGCAATCATGCTTCGCGCAAAATGTCCAAATTGCGGAGAGGTATTTAACACACAGTCAAACTGCTACTGCCCGAAATGCGGGACTCCTATCAACTTCACAGGTTTCGGTATGGTGCAGATCTACCGCATGGGTTCCCCGATTGGCATCGCTGTGGGATATGGCGTGTACATCGACGGGCAGCCGTACGGACATCTGGCAAATAAGGAAAGCATCCGGGTGCCCCTGCCGTTCGGTACCCATACACTGCATATGACTTGCGGCGCGACCCGCAGATGCCAGGACCTGACCTTCACCATCACACCGCAGGCACCTATAGCATATGTAAAAGGACATATCAAGATGGGCGCATGGTCGAACAGCATTGTGATTGAGCCGGCGCTTCCCTCGGAAATGCCAAACGATTGACGGTTTGCAGAAAAAATAAAAAAAACACTTGCAATCCAAAATAATGTGTGATAATATAGTCGGGCGATTGAAAATAAGGGGGGCAGAATGCCCTTTTACGACGACAAGAAAGAGGTGAATGCAATGAAGGAAGGAATCCATCCGAAGTACGAACAGAC
>CAMGMW010000229.1 GCA_946059285.1 uncultured Clostridia bacterium | reverse complement strand
GACCGTTATCGACAGGTACATGAACAGAACCTGCAATGGTTCGACGAAATGCCACCCCCCCTCGTGACCGAAACCATTTGCGAATTTATGATTTCGCGCCGGCACAAGCTTCTTGAGATTGGTTGTGGGGAAGGGCGGGATGCCTTTCCGCTACTGGAACAGGGGTTTGATCTGTTGGCAACCGATGTATCTCCGGAGGCAATCTCCTTTTGTCAAAAGAAAATGCCTGATTATGCAGAGCATTTCAAAATTCTTGACTGTGTTACTGAAAGACTGAACAGCGCATTTGATTTCATTTTCGCTGTGGCGGTTGTGCATATGTTGGTTCCGGATGCAGACAGAAATGCCTTTTACGGCTTCATCCGAGAGCATTTGAAATCCGGCGGCATGGCGCTCATTTGCACGATGGGTGACGGCAGCGTCGAACGGCAGACCGATATTCGTACTGCGTTTGACATCCAGAATCGTATCCATGAACAGACGGGAAAAACTGTCCACATTGCCAGCACTTCTTGCCGGATGGTCAGTTTTCAGACCTTTGAAAAAGAATTGGAGCAAAACGGTCTTGTTGTTATTAAGCAAGGTGTTACTGCTATTGAGCCAGACTTCCCGCAGATGATGTTTGCCGTGGTTAGGGTGCGTTGAAGTGGTCTGCGCGCGCCTTTAATATTTTATGATTCCTGCCCCTTTTAACGAAACGTCAGGCGAGTGTGCATTTCGTATGAAAGAAGGTCAGGCTTATTAGCTTGCTATGTGCTCCGTAAGAAGAATTTGAAATAACAAAAAGGGCAGGATATGTTTGATCTGGAATCCGCCTGTATAAGCCGCCGGGTCGTGCTGATCGTATCCATCAATACCGCAAAGGAGAAGTGCAAGCAATGAGAATAATCATCGGCGCCGGAAAAACATCATATGATGGGTGGATTAGTACCCAAGAGAATGAACTCAATCTTCTGAACAAGGCAGATTTTGAACGGATGTTTTCCGCTGAGCGACCGACTGCTTTCCTTGCGGAACATGTGTGGGAACACATGACATTCGAGGAAGGCTGTCAGGCCGCAAAGCTCTGTTATCAGTATTTGGTCGACGGCGGTTATTTGCGCGTAGCTGTTCCTGACAAGAACTTTCGCAATGAATGGTATCAAAATATGGTTCAGGTCGGCGGAAACGGAGATCCGAAGCATCCTGCCTTTACCCATAAAATCGTGTATGATTACCGTACCTTTGCTCAAGTGTTTACCCAAGCCGGATTTGAAGTGGAGCTGCTGGAATGGTGCGATGAAACCGGGTGCTTCCATTTTAAGTACTGGAATGAAGAGGACGGTCGCATAGGACGTTCACTTCGATTTGATTCAAGAAATACAGAGGATAAGCTTGGCATGGTTTCCATTATTCTGGATGCCAAAAAGACGGGAAGAATCAAAACAGGCAAGTGATGCGGTGCACTTGTTTTACCTGCATTTTGTTCCGTTTGTGTGTTCTTTGGCATGAAAACCCTCTCTTGTCTACCGAGACAAGAGAGGGTTTTTTCATACTTCAGGGAGAAATTGCCCATGCTGTTTTCAAATTTCAAATGAAATGCTTACATTCCAACAGGGTAGCAAGGAATAGAATCTGAAGGTAGAAAAAGGCAGGTCTGCATCTTCCGCAGACCTGCCTCGGATTATTTCGCTGAGGATCAAACGACCGCATATCTCGCAAAGATAACAATATCTGACGACTTCGAACAGTAGTTCGATCCGCCGCAGTAAGCAGCCAGATCACTGAAAGTGACCTCATTGCCAAACTGCGCTGCGGCTAGCGGTACCATCTTTCCCGTTTCAAGGTCATATCCGCCGGCGAGCGCCAATGCCAGCGCCGTTGTCGTATAAGCCGAACCAGTGGAAGGGCTGGCGGAGGCACACAGTACAAAATATTTATCTCCGTCTGTCTCCTGATTAAAGGCGCCGAGTATACTGCTGGCATTAGTGGCGTCCAGCATCAGCACCACGGTGCCCTTGATGTACTGGTCAAACAGCGCTTTCAACTGGTTGCCCGAAATACGAGTGCCCACGTCCGTGCCCAAAGAGAAAGAACCGTTGTCAGAAGTTGGATAGCCCTTACACAGAAGGTAGATATAGCTTACGTCGTTTTCGGTGGTATCCTTGAACGTTTCCTGAATTGCCGTTTCGATGTTTGCTGTGGTCTCATCCTCTATGATATCAACAGAAAGGAAAGAACTGCCGTTAAAGCGGAGACGCTCCATCATAGCTTTCATGCCGTACAGTGAATTGTTGGAAGCGGCATTGGTGTTGCCAATGATCAGGGCGCGGCGATTGACCGAGACGACCGGATCGGAAGGAAGCGGCACGGGCTCATAAACCACATAAAGGTCATAGAAATTCCGGAACAGCGTTGCGGTCTCCGCACGGGTGGTGGTTTTGCCGGGGTTGAGGTAGGTGAGACCACCCTGTTTTGTTCCGCCGATGATCTTGGCACCGACCGCCCAGGCACATGCCTGCACGGCATAGGAGGAAATCTGATCGGCATCACAGAAGGTTGCCAAAACGGAGGTGTCGTATTCACCGCCCACATGGCAGAACGCTTTGGCGTAATTGTAGACCATCACGACGAGATCCTGACGGGTAATGGCGGAGGAAGGATGGAAGGTGCCATCGGTATATCCACCAACGATACCCGAAGAAGCCGCCCATTCCACAGCCTCGGAATACCAACTGTCCTGGGCTACATCGGAGAAAATGCCCATGTATTCAGTGGGGGTTCCGGAAATATTAAAAAGGAGCTGCGCCATCATAGCGCGGGTCAGCTTGCCCTGCGGGTTAAAGGAGCCGTCGGACGTACCACCCATCAGACCATACTTCACCACGTACGCAATGCTTTCGTGATACCAGGAAGAGAAAGATACATCATTAAATTCATTACAGGGGCAGTCATCGCCATAAGGGCAGGCGGCGGAAGCGGTTACGGTGAAGCCGAACAGCATGGCAGCCACCAACAGATAACAGGCGAAGCGCCGAATAC
>CAMGMW010000228.1 GCA_946059285.1 uncultured Clostridia bacterium | reverse complement strand
ATTTCTGTGTGCCTTATCTTACAATAACGTCAATCGATCTGCTATCCGGTGAGCGAACGCCATCGGCGTTGACTGCGTAAAACGTATAAGTATGCTCGCCCTTCACCTCGGCATTGAGGCAAATCTGAGCACCCTCCTTTACATATTTCAGCCGTGCACTGCTGAGCAGAGCAAGTGCCCGCAACTCCACCCTTTGTCCGTTCTCGTCATAGACCTCATAGCCAGTAATGTTCAAATCTTTGCGAACATAAGCAGTGAAAAGAAAGCCCTTTCCCTGAAGTGCCTTCTTCGATCTGACTGCAAGCGACAAAAACCAATCTTCATCTTCAAAAGCAATCTTATCTGCGCCACGAAGCTGGTCGTGCAGATAGGCGAGACGATTCGCTGCTGCGTCGATCTCATCCTGCGTGGGATTACTGCTGTTCCGGAGTTCACGGGCTGTCTCTGCATAAACCTGATATGCAGTGTAGGTTTCCGCGGTATAATCCGCTCCGTTCGTGCTGTCAAAGATTGAAAGTTCTTCATCAAGTGCAGTAAAATCTACTGTGACAAGCAGTTCCAGCGCTGCCCGTGCTGTCTGGATTGCAGATACCGCATCATCTACATCTGCCTGTGTTGGCTTCTTTGCAGCAAGTAATGCCCTGCCGCTGTTCACTGCGGCGGTATAATTTGCAAAGCTCTGTTCGGTGTAAAGTGTAGGATCAGTGGCTTCGTATTCCGCAACAGCAGTCTTCAGTGCGGTCATATCCGGTGCAACGTACTGCTTGACCTCCGGCGCGGCAGGAAGATTCGTGGGCGCATCACCAATTAACTTCAGAAGCTGCTGCGCAGAAGAGTAGCTTACTGTCCTGTTCAGGTCAGCATCCCAGGCCTTGGCGCCATTTACACGCAAGCAGGGAAGAATTCCAGCCTTGACAGTGGCTGCTGATTCCGTGCTGGGCTTATCGCACCAAACACAGAAGGCACTGCCCTTTACATTGGCGTTCCCAATGGCAATATTTGAACCGGTGCCGTCGTAAGTGGTAAAGATATTAGGCGCCCAGTTTTCATAGATACGCTGTGGGGTAATGCCCTTATAACCGCTTCCGTCATGCGCTTGTCCCAAGACGTAATAGTTATAGTCGTTCAGAAAATTGTACGCCTTATATCCAGCGTTCAGATATGTCCAGATGTTGTTCTTGCTGTTATTCGCAGTTGGCGTCCAATACTGGATCTCCATCCCCGGATTCAGCGTCACCACCTTGCTCCAGCCGGTGTCGGCAGATCGTAAGGCGTCATCGTTCCACATGCGGATAGAGGTATAGCCATATCCCTTTACCAGATCATAAATGTCGTTCATGTAATACATAAACGCATCATAAGCCACAGCATTTTTGTTGCCGCTGCGATTCTGCGCATAGGTTTTCCAGTGGTCGAGCTGTTTCCACCTGGAGACTGAATCAAGCGATGCGCCCCAGCCTAACAGCTCATCTCCACCGATGTCGAACTTGGTGCAGCCCAACTCCTTGAAGAAGGAAGCATATTCTGCATAGAGGTTCTTGGCAAAAGTCACAGCCTCCGTGTTTGAGATATCAATACCACGGGAATAGTTCTTTTGCGCAGTTTCCGGACCGGAGCCTTGGACGATAGCCGTCTTACCATTGTAATGGTAGTAGTTGCCGATATCCGTACCATACTTGGCGTTGTACTTCTTAACGGCGTAGTTCATATGACCGGGACTGTCAAGGGAAGGAATGATCTCCACATGATAGAGCTTCGCCACCGCCGCGATTTCCCGCATTTCGTCCTGCGTGATATATTTGCCATTGTCTGCGGCAACGCCATAAGATGCGCCGCCAATGCACAGAGTGTTGTCGCCACCAGCAAGCCAAGGATAGGTTTTGCTTTCCAGCCGGAAGCCCATCTCCTCAGAAAAATGGATATAGATGGCATTCATATTTGACCAGGAGATTTCGCGGATCATATCCTTGATCCAGTCAGGGGAGTAGTATTTCCGCCCGCAGTCAAGGAAGAACGCACGTTCCGGATAGTCCGGCTTTACTGTAACGCCGTTTGCTTTGTTGAGGCCCGTCCCAGTGAGCAGCGCCTGCTCCACAAAGCGGCAGCCGTAAAACAGGCCGTCCGCATCAGAGGCCTTGACACAAAGCTGTCCGCCGTTGATAGAGATCTGATAGCCCTCTTCCGCAATATCCAGAGAGGTGTCCAGTAGAAGTACAATATCATGCTCTCCTGCCAGATTCTGTGTTCCGTAGGAAATCGGCAGAGTAGTTGTGGTCAATCCCTTTGCCTGCATTTCCTGAGAGAACAGTTGAATCTGGGCTTTCAGATCGGCATTGCTTATGTTGGCATCAGCGGTTTTTACCCAATAAATCTCGGTGTCGCTTGCGATTTGCCATTCTGAAGCAGCAAGCGCTGTTGTAGGAAGCAGAGCGACAAGCACTGCAAACACAAGAAAGAGCGCCGTAAACTTGACCCCGCGTGTTTTTTCTGTCATCACGTAATAGTCCTCATTTCTTTTGTGTTCAAATAGTGGAGCAAGCATTCCGCTGCTGAAGGATCTGGCAAACAGTGCAACCGTACATATTCCGTCCGCTGCGGATAGCTTGACGCAAGCCGCAAGAGACTTCTATTAAAATCAGCGTCCCAGTCACTCTTTACCGCTTCGCCATAGAGAAGAAGGTAACGATCCCGCATGGTCATCGGAGTGATGGTATTCTCGGATCCCTTTTCAAGCTGTACGATGGCAGCTACCGGAGCGCAGATATTCCGGTATATTCCGGAGCTGCCTGCAATGGGACTGCCATAGGCGATCAAATTGGTTCCATTGTCATACAGGATAACCTTATCCCCATTGATAACCTTGGCATGCAGGGAGTGCTCCCATATCTCCGCCTGTGTGGACTTCCCTCCGCCGGATGGCGCAGCAAAAAGAATTGCCCTTTCATGATATAGAACAGCCGATGCGTGCAGAATCAGTCTGCCATAGTGCAGCAGCGGGCGCTCCAGCGCCAGATACAATAACCAATTCGCATTTTGCGCAAA
>CAMGMW010000227.1 GCA_946059285.1 uncultured Clostridia bacterium | reverse complement strand
CACGACAGCGCGCCGTCATACTCCTCCCTTGTCAGACGGCGGTCAAGCGGCGGCGGCAGCTCCCCCATCGGCACATACTGACTCATCAGTGAGACGAGCACGTCATCACGCGGAAGGTTTTCCGCAATCCACTCCAGCACGGCGAGTGTGTTGTCCAGATATCCGGGCAGCACCAGATGGCGTATCAAAACGCCGCGCTTGAGCTGATCCTCATCAAACACCGCGGCGCCGGTCTGACGGTACATCTCAAGGACCGCCGCGGCAGCGACCTCAAAATAATCCGGCGCCGCCGAAAGGCGTGCCGCCAGGGCGTTGTCCGCGTATTTGAAGTCCGGCAAATAAATGTCAATCAGACCCTCCAGCTCGCGCAGCGTCTCAACACGCTCATAGCCGCCGCAGTTGTAGACGACCGGCACGGGCAGCTTCGGCGTGAGCGCCGGCAGAATCGAGGGCAGAAAGTGAGTGGGCGTGACCAGATCAATCGACTGCGCGCCCTGATCGATCAGTTCTTCAAAAATCTCCCGCAGGCGTGCGGGTTCCAGAGTTTTTCCCGCGCCGCAGGCGGAAATTTCCCGGTTTTGGCAGTAGCTGCATCGCAGCGTGCAGCCGCTGAAAAACACCGCTCCGGTGCCGAAGCAGCCTGCGATGGCCGGTTCCTCCCCATAGTGAAGCATGGCGCGTGCGGCGCGCAGAGCGGCGGGCATCCGGCAAAAGCCCAGGTCTCCTGCCGTGCGGTCTACGCCGCACTGCCGCGGACAAAGGGTACAGTGACGATAATCCAGCATATAGCCTCCAAACGGATTTACAAACAGATTGAAATATGGTATGATGATATCCACATAAAACATTGTGTTTCACGTGAAACAGAGGGAAACTGCCATGAAAAAGAATGATGTTTACCGCGCCGAGGTGACCGGCTTTACCAGCGAGGGACTCGGTGTGTGCCGCGTTGAGGACTGTGCTGTGTTTGTAGAAAACGCGGCGCCCGATGAGGAATACGAACTGCGCATCACCCATGTCAGAAAATCGGCGGCATACGGAAAAATCGAAAAAATCCTGCGCCGGTCGCCGGAGCGCATCTCACGGCTTTGCCCCGTTGCAAAGCGGTGCGGCGGCTGTGATTTCTGGCACTTGACCTACGAGGCGGAGTGCCGCATCAAGGCACAGCGGGTCACAGACGCGCTGAACCGCCTCGGCGGACAGAGCATCGAAACCGTACCCATCACACCGGCTGCGACCTGCGAGGGTTATCGCAACAAGGCGCAATACCCTCTCTCGCCGGGAAAAGACGGCGCGACCGCCGGGTTCTATCAAAAAGGGACGCACACGGTGATCCCCGTAGAGCGATGCCGCATTCAGCCCGCCTGCGCCGATGCGGCGCGGCAGGCGGTGATGGAATACCTGCGCCGGTGCGGCGTTCCCGCTTATGACGAGACGACGCACACCGGACTGCTGCGGCATATCTATGTGCGGCACGCGGCGGCAACGGGACAGGTACTGGTCTGCGTGGTGGTCAACGGAGACCGGCTGCCGCGGGAGGAAGAACTGGTGCGGCTGCTGCGGGAGCGGGTGGAGGGTCTGCGGTCTGTCATGCTGAACGTCAACACCCGCGAGGGAAACGCCGTACTGGGGGACCGCACCCGCGTTCTCTGGGGCGCGGACGCCATTGAGGACGTGCTGTGCGGGCTGACCTTCCGCATTTCGCCGCGCTCATTTTATCAGGTCAACCGTGCGCAGGCAGAGGTGCTCTACGGAAAGACGCTGCAGGCGGCGGAGCTGACCGGTAAAGAGCGGGTACTGGACCTGTATTGCGGTACGGGGACGATCACACTGTGTCTGGCAAAGCAGGCGCGTGAGGTCATCGGCGTGGAGCTCGTGGACTCGGCGATCCGAGACGCGAAGAAAAACGCACGGCGCAACGGCATCCGGAACGCCCGGTTTTTCCGTGCGGATGCCGGAGAAGCGGCGAAAAAGCTGTGCGAGGACGGCTTGCGTCCCGACGTGATCGTGGTGGATCCGCCGCGCAAGGGATTGTCACTTGACGTGATCGAAGCGATCCAGGCGATGTCCCCTGAGCGGGTGGTTTATGTCTCCTGCGACCCGGCGACGCTGGCGCGGGATGTGAAACGGCTGAGCGAGCGCGGCTATGCCCTTCGCCATGCGGAGGCGGTGGATATGTTCCCGCGCTGCGCGCACGTGGAAACGGTTGTTTTACTGGTCAAAGCAAACGCTGAATCGCAAAAAGATCTTTGATTTGGGGGCGTCCTTATGAAAGAGAAGATGATTAGAATCATGGAGAAGCTCCATTACTATAATTCGGAAAACATGGCGTGTCAAGCGTTTGGCTTGGCGAAGGATGTGGTTTATGATGCACTGGTGGTTGCTCCGAGTTTTTCGCCGTACAAACTGAAGCTGGATACCTATTGTAAAGTTACAACATTAAAAGAGGGCGCCTATATCGCCGGATACCTTGTTGAGAAGGACGATCTGAAGATCGCCTGGGTAAAGATCGGTTCATCCGACGCGAATGTGATTGATCATATCGCGATTTGTGCGGAGCTGACCTTTCAGAAGATGATCTTTATCGGCGCAGTGGGGGCGTTGAAGGAGTCCTTCGAGCTGGGGGATATTTGTACACCGTCATATTCCATAGCAAGCGGATATGCGAATACTTACCTGAAGGATTCGATCAAAGATTTTGTGCCTTTTGAAAAAGTAATACCCGATATGTCATTCATTGATCGGGTTATCCGTCTTGGAAAAGAAAAAGGATATGAAAAAAAAAGTCATCCGTTTTTTGTACGGCGTCGATTGCGCTGGAATACCTCCATTTGGAAGAGATTAAAGCGTTCGGCACAGATTTAATCGAAATGGAGACAAGTTCTTTCTATTTGATGGCGGATTTGCTCGAAGTGCCGAGCGTTGCGCTGCTTGTTGTATCCGACAATTCGGCTACCGGGGCGGCGCTTGTTGGACGAACGGAGGAACAGCAAAAAAAATATGACAATGGAAGGAATGTCATTTTGGCAGACATGATCTTGTC
>CAMGMW010000226.1 GCA_946059285.1 uncultured Clostridia bacterium | reverse complement strand
GAACAAAGCCAATTAGCCTTGCGAGCCTTGGCTTTCAAGGCTTGCGGCTTTGTTCAGTACGTATTATAATAAGCCTACAGAAGAAATAAAGGAGAAATACGGATGCAGGGCGTATCGATGACAAGTGAAGAATTGCGAAAGCTGCTGTCTGCCGGCAACTCGGATGCAGCGCTGCTGTATCTATACCGCAAGGCGCGGCTGCCGCTGGAAACGGCGATGGATACGCTGCATTTTACCGCCCCGCAGATGGTTGCGGCGACGGATTGCCTGCGTCAGCTTGGACTGTGGGAGACGCAGACGCAGGTGCGGATCGCACCGGAGCCGCCGGTGTACACAGAGGACGAACTGCAGCGCCGCGTGCGCGATCCGCAGTTTTCCAAGCTCATTGGGGAGGCACAGCGGCGGCTTGGTCGGACGCTGTCGACAGAGGACCTGAGGATTCTGCTGTCCCTGACAGATTACCTGCAAATGCCCACGGAGGTCGTCGGCATTCTGCTCAGCTATTGCATCGAGCGCAGCCGCCGCCGCGATGTGCGGATGCCGGGGATGCGGGCGATTGAAAAAGAAGCCTATCGCTGGGCGGATGAGGGAATCGATACGCTGGAGGCAGCGTGCTATTATGTCCAGAACCAGATGCAGCGCCAGAACCGTATTGCGCAGCTTCGGCTTCTGCTGCAAATCGATCAGCGGCGGCTAACGCCGGCGGAAGAGCGGTATCTGGAGAGCTGGATCGAGATGGGCTTTGGCGATGATGCCATTCAGCTTGCTTATGAACGCACCTGCCTGAACACGGGCGCGCTGAAATGGGCGTATATGAACTCGATTTTAAAACGTTGGCATGAAAAGGGACTGCATACGCCGGCGCAGATCGCGCAGGGAGACGTTGCGCCCGCAGCAGCGCGCAGGGGCGGCTATCAGCAGCACGGGGATGCCCTGTCCGAGTTGGAGCGGCAGGCGGTTGCCCGGGCGCTGGCGGAAGGACAGGAGGGCTGAGCATGGGCTACAGTGAACAGGTGCTGCGGCGTGCGCGGGAGCGGCTGGAGCAGGCAAAGCTGGACCGGGAACGGGAAAACGAAGCGCATCGACGGGAGGCGTATGCCCGCTATCCCCGTCTGGCAGAGATCGAGCGTGAGCTGCAAATGACCATGGCGCAGCTCATGGCGACGGCGCTGCGGAAAGGCGAGGACCCGACGGAGGCGATCGCGCAGATCCGGGAAAAGAATCTTGCGCTGCAGCGCGAACGGGACTGGATTCTGGAGGCGGGCGATTTTGAAGAGGGCTATCTGGACGATGCACCCATTTGCAGCAAATGCGGCGGCAGCGGCTATGCAGGCGCGCAGATGTGTTCGTGCCTGCGGGAGCTGTGCCGTCAGGAGCAGAAGAAAGAGCTGACCACTCTGCTGGGCAGCGGCCGCGAGACATTCGACAGCCTGCGGCTGGATGTGTATTCCGATACATATGAAGCGGAGCTTGGGACTTCCCCGCGGAAGCTGATGCAGTCGAATTTCAATATTTGCCGCCGGTATGCCCAAAGCTTTACGCCCCAGTCGGGCAGTCTCTTGTTCACCGGCGCGACGGGGCTTGGCAAAACATTTCTGTCCGCCTGCATTGCCAGACAGGTGGCGGATCGAGGCTACAGCGTGGTATATGACACCGCGATTCGCCTGTTTTCGGATTTTGAGGCGGAGAAATTCGGTATGGCGCAGGAGTCCAACCGGGGTCTGAGCCGAAAGTATCTGGAATGTGACTTGCTGATCATCGATGACCTTGGCACGGAAATGACGACGCAATTTACCGTTTCGGCGCTGTATACCGTGGTCAACACACGCATGATGGAAAACCGCGCAACGATTATTTCTACCAATCTTGCGCCATCGGCGCTGGAGGGGCGCTATTCCCCGCAGATCGCCTCGCGGCTGTTGGGGACATACCGCCTGATTAAATTTGCCGGCAGTGATATCCGCCGCATGGGGTGACCGGTACGCTGCGGCGAGTGCCGCGCAAATCTCAATGAAAATGCGACCAGTTTTTTAACGGACATTCAGTATAATACCAAGAACTGTAATAAATCGGAAAAGGGCAGCTTCGATGCGCAAAGGGAGGAAGCAGAATGAAGGTATTGCTGTTCAACGGAAGTCCGCATCCCGCGGGCTGCACCTATACCGCGCTGCACGAGGTGGAAAAGACGCTGCAAAAACACGGCATTGAGACCGAGCTGGTGCAGGTCGGAACAAAACCTGTGGCAGGCTGCATTGCCTGCCGGCACTGCAAGGACGGCAGCGGCTGCGTGTTTGATGACGGCGTCAATGCGCTGGCGGCGCGGCTGGAGGAATTTGACGCGCTCGTCGTCGGTGCGCCGGTCTACTATTCCGGACCGAGCGGACAGTGCACGTCGTTTTTGGACCGCCTGTTTTACAGTGCGGGCGGGAAGCTGACCGGGAAGCCGGGCGCAGCGGTGGTTTCCTGCCGCAGAGGCGGCGCCAGTGCCAGCTATGACCGGCTGTTAAAGTATTTCGGCATCAATTCCATGCCGATTGTCACATCGCAGTATTGGAATCAGGTGCACGGCAACACGCCGGAGGAGGTGCTGCGGGATGAGGAAGGAATGCAGACCATGCGTACCCTGGGAGAGAATTTGGCGTGGCTGCTGCGCTGCATTGAGGCGGGCAGGCAGACGGGTGTAACGCCGCCGACATATGAGCCAAAGGTTTTCACCAATTTCATCCGTCCATAACAGCAAAAGGCAGGATCCACTGCTTTGGCGTGTCCTCGGGCTGTTTTGCAACCGGCTGTGGCAGGGATCTGCCGCAGCCGTTTTTTGCAGTGCGGGAAAAAGTCCATCCAGCTTTTGCGCCGCCAATGTCTGCGGGGACGGCGACGGGCATGGAGCAATACGAGCGGTATGCAAAATCCCCTGTTTTGATTCGATCAAGACAGGGGATTTTAACAGGCAGAGGGCGCGCCAAATCGGCGCGCCCGTTATTATACCAGTTCCTGATAAAAAGCAGCTTTTTATCAAGAACTTATGAGACGGCTTTTGCGGCGGTCTGCCGCAAAAGGGCGACGCAAA
>CAMGMW010000225.1 GCA_946059285.1 uncultured Clostridia bacterium | reverse complement strand
ATCACCTACACCGACTATGTTGCAATGCTGACTTCCTCCATTACAACGATCATCAACGGCATTTCCTATGTGCTGGTCGCTTTCGTGGCGATCTCCCTGGTTGTTTCCTGCATTATGATCGGAATTATCACGCACATTTCGGTGATGGAGCGCACGAAGGAAATCGGAATTCTCCGCGCTCTCGGCGCGTCCAAACGCAATATTTCACAGGTATTCAACGCGGAAACCTTTATTATCGGCTGCTGCGCCGGATTGCTCGGGATCGGTGTGTCACTGTTTGCTCTTGTCCCGATTAACTCAATCATCGAAACACTGAGCGGGCTTGGCATTTTTTTGCCACATTGCGGAGATCTACTCCCAAAATGCCCTTGTTCATAAAGAGTACAGTGAGAATGAACAGCACACCGATGTAAGCTGCGACCCCGTAGAAGCTGATATGTGCGAAGGAAGACATTCCGCCGTAGCCGGAAAGTAGGATATACTGCATGGACGCCAGTGATAATATCAGAGCCTTTGTCAGCAGGAAGACAATAAAAGAGGATCCCCATGCGGAACAGTTCCTGTTCAAACTCCTCAATGTCACGGTAAGGATCCGACGGACCGATGCCCGCGATCACTGGGGTATGCTTTACGATTTTCCGAATTCGAATGGCAATATCCTTGGTGAAATCATTGCAGTTTCCGTACGGTCTGTATGCCGCGGCATCGTCCATTCCGTTCATTCTCATTCTTCCTACACTGGAAATGACAATTAGGTCGATTCCTGCCGCCTCGGCCATTTTTGCAACTGCACCGATTCCGGCTTCACAAATAAGGATCGGTTCTTTCTTTTCAACTCGCCGATTCAGTGCCTGCAAGATCTGCTCCCGTTTAATATGTTTCATCCTGCCTCCTGTACCGTCCCTACGGCTTCCATCACAAGTTCCGATGAACCCGGCGATTTCGTTTTGTATGTGTTTTTGACCTCTATCTACCATAAGATTATCAGCTTTTTTCTTCATAGTCCAATACCATTTTTTCTATGCTCACATAACCTATAGGTTATGATATCCTTGCAAAATTCCCTCCTTTTTCAGTATTATTTTCGCGGCTCTTTCAAATGCCAAGCCAAAAATTTTCAAAGTTTTTTATCGTATTTTCCTCGTTGGAATTTATTTTTCGTATAAATTTCAGAATAATTTCAACGATTCCCCCGTTTTTTCTGATTTCCCAGCGCCAAAACGCTCCCACATCCTTCTGTCTATGGGAAAAACACCCCTCATTTACATATCATTCCTCCCAGTCTATCCCAGTGACCGTTTACGGTCGGACATACGACGAGGGCAAACAGGCTCCCGATACGAAAGGCGGCGGTTTTAAAATCGTCACTGCCCCATGCATATGATGCTAATTGGTTTTTTCCTCTGTAAAATACGGTTTCTGCCAGAGCTATGCCGCTTGCGGCAAGGAGCAACAAACGGCTGCTGTCATCGGTTTGCGGTGTCTTTTGGTGGACGGGTATTGCATGGAAGCAGCACCCTGCTTCCATAACGGAACACCTGTTTTGATGCCATATGTATCCGGATCAGTGTAAAATTTCCCTGCTGCGTCATCCGCTATTTGCAAGGCATTCATCATGCAATCCAATAAAAGCAGGCTCCCCAGCGGTGTTTTTCCACCGCTGGGGAGCCTGTTTCTGTTTTGACGGTATAAATTCCTGTGTCTGCCTTATCGCGGCATGCCCGTTTTTTATCGACTTATACTATACTAGAATCTGAAAACGCTTCCAAAGCTTTTGACCAGATTCCGCGCGAAACGGCGCAACATGCGCAGTACGCAGGATTCTTGACTAAAAACTTAATCAAGAATCCGCATTACAAACTGTTGAAAATCTCTGAAACCAAAAGTTCTTCGACGGTCCGAGCGCGTTGAAAAGACTTTTTTGACGCGCTCAGTTTATTCTGTAGCAGGCTCCATAAGTCGAAGCGTTTTCCGGTCGCAGTCGATCTCGTAGGTCAGTCCCAGCGGGAATACACCGATCGGATAAGCGTGACCTACATTGACATTATAGAGGATCGGCAAGTTGGGAAGCCCCGCTTCAAATCCGACGACCTGTTTGAAGACCGACTTATATCTTTCGTATTTGTCGGGATAGGTCGGCTTGCCTACAATGATGCCGTTTAAAACCTGTAAAATTCCCTGCGCCTGCAGGTTCCGCAGCAGCCAGCACAGCATATCCGGGGACATATCATCCTCGCTGGTTTCCAGGAGAAGAATCTTTCCTTTCCAGTCCGCCGCGGCAGGCCAAAGGGACGTCCCGAGCAGTTCCGGGAACACATCGATGCAGCCGCCCAGCAATTCGCCCGATGCTTTCCCGCTGCCCTGCAGAATCTCGTAGCCCGTGTTGGGACGGCAGGAGACGGTCTTGGTCTGATTTTCCTCCGACCACCTTACCTTGTCAGCCTCATAGCCGCAAAAATCGCTGCAGGGGATATCCAGCGTTTTTTCCGGGAAAAACAGCGTCTTTTCCATTGCGGTGCGCGTGTACTCATTGATCTGCACATATTCGGCAATGTCGCACATGACGGCAAGACCGTAATAAGAAACCAGCCCTGCCTTGTGCATCATGAAGTGGTTGGTGGTCGTGTCGGAGAAGCCGGTGAAGATCTTCGGGTTGCTGCGCAGCACCTCAAAGTCAATATACGGCAGCAGACGGATGGTGTCATCGCCGCCGATGGCGTTGAATACCGCCTTGACGGTCCGGTCACGGAACGCATCCATCAAATCCTGCGCTCTGGCCTCCGGATGCCGGTACAGATAGTCAATGCCTTTCAGCGCATTGGGCATGGCGACTACTTCCAGACCGTAGTCCCGCTCCAACCGTTCCTTGGCAATGTAGTACTTGTGAATGAATTTGTCCTCGCCCAGCATACCGCGGGAAAGAGATACAATCGCGACTTTATCACCACGAAGCAGCCGTTTTGGTTTTATCATGGTTCTTCCCTCCGTCATCAGAACGCCTCTATCGGTTTCAGGCAGTTGGCATCATACTAGTTCTTGATAAAAAGCAGCTTTATATAGTGCCGCAGGCGCGTCAAGA
>CAMGMW010000224.1 GCA_946059285.1 uncultured Clostridia bacterium | reverse complement strand
TGGATCGCCCAATCCCGGCGAAGTTCTTGAAGAAGACAAATAAGTTGGTAGTGGGTTAATTAAATGCGCACAGAAGCGCCATAACAAACTGGCATAGGGCAATCGTTATGGATTAGTATCCAGTCGTGCGCATATTCCAGGCGGACATCCAGCCAGCGTCCATCGAACCAACACGCAAAACAATCTCCGCAGTGAAGCCCGCCATATAATGTCCCCGTGTCGAGTGCAATATCTGGCCTGCCCTGATTCCAAACCAATCGTCCAAACATAGTTGTCATCTCCTGTAGGAGGATGTTTCATGAAATTCTTTGAAGCCATACCAAGTGAACTTTTTTCTCCTCTGGCATCGCCCAACCGCGCGCTGTATGCGGATGCATTGGACGTGCTGTACACCGCGTATCGTGAAAACCTAAAAATACGCGAGGATACGCTCTATTCTATGCTCCGCAGCAGATTGGAACAGCAGTTGGCGGATGCGACATTTGAAGGAGAAGATATCGACGAAGAAGAATTGCGGGATATCTCAGGCCGTGCGCGTTTTCTGATTCGGAAACTTTGCAGTAAGGGCTGGTTTGAAAAAGAGCGAGGAGACGATTTTGAGGAGTATATCACCGTCCCCAGCTATAGCAGCCGACTGATGGAGCTGTTTCATCAGCTACGGGATGACAGTCCTATTCGCGGCTATTCCTATGTGTTCGGAACCTACTCCGCATTGAAGGTTGCCCACGAGGGCGGGAGTGTTTACGATAAAATGGCCGCCATTTACAGTGCCTATGATAGCACCAACGCCCTTATAAATTTGTTGCAAATGGTCTATCACAATGTGAAGCACTATTTTCAGATGCAAATCAATATGCAGAACGTCAATCAGGTGTTGGCCTCCCACTTTAATGATTTTGGGCAGAAAGTGGTCGAGGCATACATACGGCCGCTGAAAATCAAGGATTCCGTTCCAAAATACCGCGTGCCGATCCAATCCGTATTAAGAAACTGGGCGGAGGACGATGATCTATTGCTTGCTATGGCAAACGCGGCTTTGCAGGACAAGCGCGGCGACACAGTGGAGAATTGCCGTGCCGATCTGTTGCGAAAGATTTTCTGGATCGACGAACGATACGACAACATGGAGCACGACTACCTCGAGGAGATCGACGCGCAGGTTCGCCGCTATACAAGAGCGGCGACACAGAAGGTGGAAAACCTGACAAATCGAGATCAGAGTGTTCGAGGAAACCTAAATGTTTTGCTTACAGCATTGTCTCGCAATCGACGCGCAAGTGATTTGGTAGACCAGATACAACCTGTGTTCCACCTCTATGAGCAGTCGTTCCTTTCCGAAAAAAGCTTATGGTATCGCAAGTGCCCCAAAAAAAGGGCAAAAGTAGCCCCGGTCCTTATCCGAGAGACAGCCACTGATGCAGATGCGGCTGCGCAGGCGGCACAGCTATTGCGCTCTGAATATGGCCGTGCGGCAATTGCCGCCTACGTGCAAGGATGGTTGGGAGATGCGGATGTTCGCTATTCCAAAGATTTGGATATTAAGGATGATAAATCTTACATCATGAGTCTGCTGGCAGTGCTGACCAGTGGAGATCCTACCGCTGGCCATCAAATTAAAGAGCTGGGCGGCACGTTCCAGGAAAACGGATATTCTATCCCGCAGATGCAGATTCGCCGGAAGGAGAAGAAATAATGAATTTTGACTTCATTCAAAGTGCAACATCCAAGGAATTGGAGCAGTTCAAGTCCATTTGCAACCAGCTTCTTAGCCGGACTTATATTGTACGAACGCTGTATCGGCCGGGCAACGGACGCATGAATAACCCAGATTATACGTTTTTATCTTTGCACTATGAGGCTGTACAAGAATATCTTCGTCTTCTGGATTGGGATTTGCGCAAAGATGATTTAAACGGATATTTCTATGTGATCAATACCGACGAAGCAAACCGCTGTAACCTGAACAAGAAAGAAACTGCCATTCTCCTTGCCCTGCGCATGATTTATGAAGAAAATCAGGAGCGGCTCGGTTTGGAGCAGGATGCCATTTGTACGGTGCGCGATGTTTTAGAAAAAGTTGTAACCGATTACGCGATTCTTCCCGCAAAGCCCAATATGGACGAAGTGAAGCGTGCGTTAACCCTGTTGGAAAATCACTCGATTGTTCAGCGCATTGAAGGAAAGTTCAATCAAGGCAGCTGTAAATTTGCCATATTGCCGACCGTGTTAGCTGCGGTCTCCAGCGAAAAGCTGAACGATGTTGTGTCGGTATTACGAAAGGAGGATGTTGCCGATGAAGAAACTGAAGAAGATCCTGCTGATTAATTGGCTGTATTTCAGCAAAGAGATTATCGAGGTGGGCGACGTCAACTTTCTGACCGGAAAAAACGGTGCAGGAAAATCTACGGTAATTGATGCCCTTCAAATCGTGCTATTGGGTGAAACGAATGCCCGCAACTTCAATCAGGCTGCAAATGAAAAGTCGCAACGCACGCTGGACGGCTATCTGCGGGCGGATATGGATGAAAACAACCCGTATTCTCGCCGGGGAAAAGATTTTTCCAGTTATATCGCGTGCGAATTTCAGGACGATGTAGAGGGCAGCAGCTTTGTTACGGGGGTTGTTTTCGATTGCCGCAGTGACGGAAGTAGACAGGAACGCTTTTTCATTTATGTAGGGAACTTGCCAGAGAACTGCTTTATTGAAGGCGGAGAGGCTATGGAGGTTCCGGCTCTGCGCCTCTTTTTGAAGCAGAATTACACCAAAGCAGAAATCTACGACACGCAGAAGGAATACCGCAGAAATATGCTTTCGCGATGGAATGTGCACAACGAGCAGGTTCTCCGCATGATGAAAAAGGCGGTATCTTTCCGCCCTATCGTGGATATCCAGAAATTCATCACCGAGAATATCTGCGATATACCGGAGAAGCCCGATATTGAGGCTATGCAGCAGAATATCCGGGATTACAAGCGCCATGAAATGTTGGCACAGCGGCAAGAGGAGAAACTGACTGCCTTGCAGGAGATCAGTAAACTCTACCGTGAGATGAATCAAGCCATCGAACGCTGGAGGGTGCAGTCCT
>CAMGMW010000223.1 GCA_946059285.1 uncultured Clostridia bacterium | reverse complement strand
ATAAATTTATAGTAAATTTGTATAAATTACAACGAAGGAGAGCCAATCGCTTTGGTGACGCCACTGAAATCGCGGAAGTTATTGGAAAGGACTTGCATTTTTGCAGCAATTCCTGTAAACTTGTAAAATAAATCTCAAAGACAGAACTGTCCATATCGGCAGGGGAGAGGCAATATGAAGGTTTCTGAGTATTTTGGTGCAAATGTGTTCAGCACCGCAATCATGCGGGAACGGCTGCCGGAGCCGGTGTTTCATGAAGTAATGCAGGTCATGACCTCCGGCGGTCAGATTTCCATGAGTTCTGCGGATATTGTTGCAAACGCCATGATGGAATGGGCGCTTGAAAAGGGGGCAACCCATTATACCCACTGGTTCCAGCCTCTGACGGGCGTAACTGCAGAAAAACACGATTCCTTCCTGACGTCACCGACGGCGGAGGGGAATATGATTCTGAAGCTGACCGGGAAGCAGCTCATTCGCGGCGAGTCGGATGCGTCATCGTTCCCTTCCGGCGGACTGCGCGCAACGCATTATGCCCGCGGCTATACGGCATGGGATATGACATCACCGGCGTTTGTCAAGAAAATGGCCTGTGGCACGATCTTGTGCATACCAACGGTGTTTGTCTCCTATACGGGAGAGGCGCTGGACAACAAAACGCCGCTGCTGCGTTCAATGGAAGTACTGTCCCAGCAGTCACTGCGGATTTTGCGCCTGTTTGGCGACACCAAGGCGAAGCAGGTTTTGCCCTCCGTGGGAGCGGAGCAGGAGTACTTCATCGTTGACCGGGAAAAATACCTCAAACGACGCGATCTGATCTACACTGGACGCACGCTGTTCGGAGCTCCCGCGCCGAAGGGGCAGGAACTGGAGGATCAGTATTTCGGTGTGATCCGTGAGCGTGTCGGTGAGTTCATGGCGGATCTGAATCGGGAGCTGTGGGAAACAGGGATCACTGCCACGACACAGCACAATGAGGTTGCCCCGGCGCAGCACGAATGCGCACCGATTTTCAGCACCTGCAATGTTGCGGTAGACCAGAACCAACTGATGATGGAGACGATGAAGCGTGTAGCCACACGGCATGGACTGGTGTGCCTGCTGCATGAAAAGCCCTTTGCAGGAGTCAACGGTTCCGGCAAACACAACAACTGGTCGATTTCCACCGACACGGGCGAGAATCTGCTGGAGCCGGGAACGACCCCCAACGACAATTTGCAGTTCTTACTGGTACTCTCGTGCATTATCAAGGCAGTAGACAATCACGCCGACCTGCTTCGGATGTCCACGGCATGCGTCGGCAACGATCTGCGGCTTGGCGCGGATGAGGCGCCGCCCGCCATTGTCTCCATTTTCCTGGGCAACCAGTTAGAGGATGTGGTGGAGCAGATCGTGGCGAACGGAACGGCGGCGGACTGCGTCGCCGGCGGTCAGCTGGATACCGGTGTTTCGACCCTTCCCGTGATCAGTAAGGATGCGACCGATCGAAACCGCACTTCTCCCTTTGCCTTCACCGGCAATAAATTCGAATTCCGCATGGTTGGCTCATCGGACTGCATCGCCAATGCCAATACGGTGCTCAATACCATCGTTGCTGAGGCATTCTGTGAAGCCGCTGACATCCTGGAGCATAGCGACGATTTGATAACGGATGTCAATCGCCTGATTGCGGAAAATCTGCGGGAGCATCGCCGTGTGGTTTTTAACGGCAACGGCTACAGCGCGGAGTGGGTAGCGGAAGCGGCTCGACGCGGACTGCCGAATCTGCCGAGTATGGTTTCCTCCATACCGTCGCTGACGACGGAAAAGTCGGTCCGCCTATTTGAGCGTTTCGGTGTCTTTACAAAGACCGAGTTGGAATCCCGCAGCGAGATCATGTATGAAACCTATGCAAAAGTCACCTCCATTGAGGCTCGTACCATGCTGCACATGGCGGGAAAGCACTATATCCCGGCGGTGGTACGATATACAACACGTCTGGCGGACTCTATCTGTAAGGTGCGTTCCGCCTGCCCGGATGCGGACGTCAGCGTGCAGCAGGAACTTCTGAAAACAGCAAGTGCCCTGCTTTCCGAAGCAAGCAGAGCGTTGACTGCGCTGAGTGCGGCGGTGGAGCAGAGCAATGCGATGGAATGTGTACGGGAGATGGCCATCTTTTGCCATGATACTGTTACACCCGCGATGAAGGCGCTGCGTTCGCCGATTGACCGCCTGGAGCTGATCGTTGACAAGTCACTCTGGCCGGTACCGACCTATGGCGATCTGATGTTTGAAGTTTAATCGTTTTGACCGCGGCAAGCGCCGCGGTCATAGACTTTCAAAAAAACCTTCGGACGAAAGTTTTCGGAGGGAAAGATAGTGTGAAAGAAAACCGTCAGGGTTGTCTTTCACGTTCAATCAAGGTCGTTTCCGTTCAGGAAACGACGACGGCAGCTTGCTGAAAAGACTTTTTCGGCAAGCTGGGACCGCGGCAAGCGCCGCGGTCTTTTTTAATAAAATCTTAAGGACTTACCGCCTTGTTTCTTAAAGGGTTCTTTTGTATGCTGTACCCGTGAGAAAGAGAGGCGGATTGTATGGAAGTACTGCAATGGATCAACCGGATTCTGGGCGTGATTTTTTTCCTCTGTTACCATATGCTTCCGCTATTCCGCGCCCATGGGCAGAACCTGAACAGCATTAATGAGGGCATGAAGCGGGAAGTGGAAAAACAGATGCGAAGTGAACGCATGAAAGCAAACAATTTCGGTGTTCTTTAAGAATATTTCTGCTTCTGCGCTGAACATCTCCAGCGGGGAGCTGATGGAACGATTCGTGCGGGGAGATGCGTCCCGCAATACCGAGGGCAGCGGTCTGGGGCTTTCCATTGCCCGCAGCCTGACGGAGCTGCAGGGCGGACAGTTTACCGTTGAAATTGACGGCGATCTGTTTAAGGTGATCATTGAGCTTCCCAAAATGGCATAATGGAGAACCGCATGTGACAAGCTGCTGCAAAATTGCAAAATCATTTGTTGTAGATTGATTTTGCAATTTAGACCGCTGCGGCGGGTCATTGAACGCGAAAGGGAACCCTGACGGTTCCCTTTCACACT
>CAMGMW010000222.1 GCA_946059285.1 uncultured Clostridia bacterium | reverse complement strand
TAGCTGCTTCCAACGTCCATCCTCGGTCAAAGCCGGGACGGGAGGCCTGCAATCCAATGAGGAAGTCCGACATCCCTGAATTATGATGTGGGTTTAAAGGGAGCTATCACGCACCAAGCAGGGAACTTTCACATCAGCAGTACGTCAGTATTTTTGATTCAATGATTATGATAAAAGGGAATCGTCCTCATCATCATACAGCTCCTGCATCAGCAGTTCGTAAACCGCTTCGAGCTCTGCCTCGTCCTCCACAGCGACGAGCAGCGGCTCACCGTCCTCGGTGACGGATTTCAGAATGCTGACCTCCAACTCCTCTTCATCCTCGCCTGCGTCGGCGGGGGTGAGCGCCAGATATTCCGCGCCATTGTAGGTGACAGAGGAGAGAATCTCAAGCTCGTATTCCACACCGTCCTCGTCGGTGATGGAGATGATGTTATCCCCGTAATCCTGATCCATATGATTTCCTCCTGTATATATCTGATTTTATTGTAACCACTGAACGCGGAAAAATCAAGAGGAAATCAGACGAGAACCGTCAGGAACAAAAATTTTCCAATGCTTTTGCAAGCGCAATATCGTCCTCGCAGGAAAACCCGCAGCGGATCAACGCGGCGTCCGCAGGGGGCAGGGCGCTGACCGGTGTTTCGGTGCAGCAAAGCAGAGCGCCGCTCGTTCCGTCCAGCACGGCGACATATCCGTTTCGCTCTGCCAATACATATTCCGGCGGCTCCGCGGCGGAGATTTTTCCACTGCCGGCATAAAGAAACAGAAAAAGCGCGACGATCATGGAAAAAATGTAAAATCTGAATTTCATTCTTGTCACCTCGGTTTAGTTTACCCTAAAAACGAAAAATCAGCCAACATTTTTAAACACTTATATGCAATTGACAGACGTGATATAATTATATAGATAAGAATAAACTGGACAGTTATGTCCGCACGACAGCGGACCGGACGATAGACGGAGGGATTTACATGGCGAAGAAAACAAAGCAAGGACAGGAAAAGCAGCCTCATATTGCCTGGCGTATCACCAAAGTAGTGCTGGACCTTTTGGGCAGAGTGTGCCTGTTCCTGCTGGCGGCATTGGGTACGCTTCTTCTGGTGGGTGTTGTTGCCGGAACGATTTTCGGAATCAAGTTGTCAGACTATCTTAAAAGTGACGTTATTCCGAACGCAAAGGAATTTGCACAGACGCTGGAGCTGGATAATGCGTCGCTGCCGCAGACCTCTTTCATCTATTATACCGATCCGCAAACCGGCGAGGAACGTCTCCTTCAACAGCTATATGCTACGCAGAACCGTGTCTGGGTCTCATATGATGAGATTCCTCTGGATCTCGTGCATGCTGCCATCGCCATCGAGGATAAGCGTTTTCCGGAGCATAATGGTGTGGACTGGATCCGCACCCTTTCGGCAGTGGGTAACTTTGTCGGAGGCAGCACCTCCTACGGCGCTTCCACCATTACGCAGCAGCTGATCAAAAACCTGACCGAGGAGGATGATGTGACTGTCAACCGTAAGGTGCAGGAGATCTTCCGTGCTCTGGCAGTGGAGGAGCTTTATACCAAGAACGAGATCATGGAGTGGTATCTGAACACCATCTACCTCGGAAGGGGCTGTTACGGTGTGCAGAGCGCGGCAAAGGTGTATTTCGGCAAGGATGTTTCTGAATTGACGACTGCGGAGTGCGCGTCTCTGATCTCCATCACCAACAATCCCTCAATCTATGATCCTTATATCAGTGAAAAGAATAACCGAGAACGCCAAATCAATATTCTTTGGGAAATGTATGAGCAGGGCTATATTGAAACGCAGGAGGAATATGAGGAGGCGAAAGCACAGGAATTGGTATTCCACAACGGGACATATGACGAGGAAAGATATACCTGTGCGGAATGCGGCTTTGAAGGCGTGAAGGATGATTATGTCGAACGGGAGGATGCCTACTTCTGCCCTGAATGCGACACGCAGAATTATGCGGTGGATGATAACCGGTATTACTCCTACTATGTGGATACGGTTTACCGTGAGGTAGTGAAGGGGCTGTGCGAAAAATATGGCTACAGCGAAAAGGCGGCCGCGCAGAAGCTACTGACCGGCGGCTATAAAATCTACTGCACCATGAACCCGGAGGTGCAGGCGGTAGTGGACCGGGTATACGAAAATCTGGAAAATGTGCCGGAGACGAAAAGCGTCCAGCAGCTCCAGTCTGCCATTGTCATTATTGACAATGAGACGGGTGATCTGGTTGCAATGAGCGGCGGTGTGGGCGAAAAAGAGGGCAGCCTGACGCTCAACCGTGCGACCCAGAGCAAGCTGCCTACCGGCTCCTCTATCAAGCCAATCTCAGTTTATGCACCGGCATTGGAGGCCGGACTGATTACCCCGGCAACTGTATACGAGGATTCTCCCCTTTATGAGAATCAGGGCTGGCCGAAAAACGATTCCCGCACCTATAGCGGTCTGTGCAATATTATGCGCGGTCTGACCGGATCACTGAACACCATCTCCGTCAAAACGCTGAACGATCTCGGCGTGGAAAAGAGCTATAAATTCCTGACGGAGAAAATGGGCATCACCACACTGGTTGAGCATGCGGAGATCGGCGGAAAGACCTATACAGATATTGCTCTGGCACCTTTGGCGCTGGGTCAGCAGACCAACGGTCTGACGGTACAGGAGCTGGCGCAGGCTTTTGCCACCTTCCCCAATGGCGGTGTATTCCGCGAGGCGAGAACCTATACCCGCGTTGTGGATGCAGAAGGCAAGGTAATTCTGGATAATACGCAGGAGAGCCATACTGCCATCGGTGAAAAGGCAGACTTCTATATCAATTATATGCTGGAAAATGCCGTCCGATACGGTACAGGCTACGCTGCAAGAATGAGCAATATGACTGTGGCCGGCAAGACTGGCACCACCAGCTCCAACCAAAACCGTTGGTTTGCGGGCTATACTCCTTACTATACCGCGGTGGTTTGGTGCGGCTATGACGAGCCGGAGCAGGTGATTCTCAAGGGCAGCAGTACCAATCCCGCCATCACCATGTGGAAGCAGGTCATGGAGCCGCTGCATGAAAATCTGGAGTATG
>CAMGMW010000221.1 GCA_946059285.1 uncultured Clostridia bacterium | reverse complement strand
ACTGCAAATAGAGCATAGGGACGATCTTTGGCTGGTTTCCGGAAAATGGATCCAGCAACTCATCGCCGACATCAATTTTGCGGATTACGAATCGCGGATGTATTTTGATCGTCAGCTCCGCAAGAGCGGACTGTTTGCGCGACTGGAAGAAATGGGCATTGAGGACGGCGACACGGTCAGTATTTACGATTTTGAGTTTGAGTACGAAAAATAAAGCAAATTCCCGGATGCCCGAGGGGGGTGGGCAACCGGGAATTCGCTACAGAAATGAGAGAGGGGAAAATAAAAAAGAGAGATAAATGAAAAAATGGACCAGTAAGTTTGGAAAACCATAACCAACCTTACATCTCGAAGTATAATGGGTACATTTGAAGAAACTATGAACGAATTCAAAACATTTTAAAAATTAATGCACGGAATTGTGCAATATGAAACGGAGAGAACAATATGCTGATTCCAATCTTACTGTTCATCTTGGGACTGGTTCTGCTAATCAAGGGCGGTGACTGGTTTGTCGACGGCGCCAGCGGCATTGCGCACCGCTTCCATTTGCCGGAACTGCTGATCGGCGCTACCGTGGTCTCCATCGGAACAACGCTTCCGGAGGTAATGGTATCCGCAACCTCCGCTGTCAGCGGTCACGGTGAGATTGCCTATGGAAACGCCATTGGTTCCATTATCTGCAATACCGCGCTGATTGCCGCATTGACGATTGCGATCCGCCCATCGAAGGTGGAACGAAAAACACTGCAGACTCCGGTGCTGTTTTTCTTCGGCGCCGCGGTTTTTTATACCGCAGTATCCTATTTTTACGGATATTTCAGCCGACTTGTCGGCATCGGTTTACTGGTGATTTTTATAGCATACATGATCTGTACCGTTTTGCAGGTAAAAAAGCTCCCTCAGCTTCCCGCAGAACAGAAGGAGGAAGAAAAGCAGGGGCATCTCTGGAAGGACATTGTTTTTCTGATCGTTGGGGCAGCACTGATCGCATTCGGTGCAGACCTGCTGGTTGATAACGGAACGCTGATTGCGCAGGCGTTGGGCGTGCCGGAATCTGTGATCGCACTAACTTTTGTCGCGTTAGGAACATCCTTGCCGGAACTGGTGACAGCCATTACATCACTCGTGAAGGGGCACGGCGCGCTCTCTCTCGGAAACATTGTCGGTGCAAATCTATTCAATCTGGTGCTGGTCAGCGGCGTTTCTACGGTGTTGGCACCGTTTGAAGTGCCGCAGAGTAAAATGGTTGCCGGAATGAACGCCGCCCTCTTAATCGACATTCCTCTGATGCTGGTCGTTATGGCATTCCTGACGATCCCGGCAATAATCCGAGGCAAACTATCGCGTATTCAGGGGATTGTCTTGCTTTTGATTTATGCTGCCTTCTGCGCAGTGCAATTCGTTTTATAGAAAACAGGGTCTGCTGTCGGCAGACCCTGTTTTTTGCAAGAGGGGAGACGGTCAGCTTCGCTGCGGGCATTTTGTTCCACCACACGTTTCGATGTGATTCTCCCAATCGACACTTATTATGGAGAAAACACTTGACGAACAATGCTTCTTCTGCTACAATTCAAAATGCGACACTTGTGACGCATTTTGTAAGAGAAGAGAAAAGGAGAGAAAAAATGACCCATTCACTCAACAGAAAATGGAAAGAACTGCTGTACGCGGCAACAGGTCTTGGACCAAACATGCTGATGGTACTGCTCGGCGCGTATTTTACCGATGCAATGAACCCGGTTGGTCTAAACTCCGATATTGAATACTGGAGTTTAACGGGGTATTCCTTGGTAATGCCTGCGATTTTTGGCGTACTTTGGATGATCGCAAAAGTATTTGACGGTCTTGTCGATATTCCGTTGGCATCGCTGACGGACAATATGCGTACTCGGTGGGGACGCCGCCGTCCGGCCATTGTGCTGGCGTTTGTTCCGATGGTCGTCGGTTACATGCTGGCATGGACCCCGCTGACCCGTACGGAAAACAGCCTGCTGAACACAGTTTGGATGATTGTGATGCTGCTGATCTTCTTTACTGGCTATACCATGTCCATGATCACTTTCTATGGCAGCCTGTCCAGCCTGTGTGAGAACGAAGCACAGCGCCTGCGCGTATCCAATTTTAAATCTTTCTTTGACACCATCAGCTACTGCGTAATCTATGCATTGGTTCCTGTGTTCATCGGTAAGGGGATCAACATCCGTACACTTGTATACATCGGTGTTCCCACAATGCTGACGATGGCAATCCCGTTCTTCCTGATTAAAGAGGGAGATAAATACGGACAAGGGAAGGATTATCTGCCGGATGCAAAGGTCAGCATGCGGCGAAGCCTGGTAATGACCTGCCGAAATAAGCTGTTTTTGCAGTGGCTGATTCCACATGCTTGTGCATATTTCGGGCTGCAGATGTTCCTGACCGCACAAAATACGCTGATCTCCGGTGTAATGAACCTGGGAGCGCAATGGGCGGCAGTGATGAACACCTGCGCGTTTGCGCCGGTACCGCTGATGCTGTATCTGTATTATAAATTGGTGCAGAAGAAAGGAATCCGCTTCTCTTATCAGTTGTGTCTGCTTACATTTGCGGTAGCAATTTTGAACTTTGATATCGGCAGCGAGTATCTGTTCCCAAGTAACGAAATGGCGCGTATTGTGATCGGCTGTGTCGGCGGTGTATTGGGCAGTTTTGCCATCGGCGCATTCTTTGCAACGCCTTGCATGATACCCTCACAAATTGCGGCAATGGAATACAAAGTAACCGGAAAGGACCATACTGCAATGTATTTTGCGGTTCAGTCCTTAGCGACGTCGATCGTTGCAGCGATTGCAACGGGATTGGTGTATGAATACATCAAGAATCTGGAGGTGCCAAAGGTCATCCACGGCGTCGCGGTAGCCGGAGAACAGTGGAAAGTTGGCGTGTCTCTGGTTCCGCTGATTGTTTCTGCAATGTGTATTGTCGGCTTTTTTGCCTGCTTTAAGATGCCTGCGCATTATGACGAGGCCGTGGTGAAAAACAGCATTCAAAAGGCCGGCACCATGAAATGATGTAGGTTGTACAATGATGTGTGACACCTGATAAAAAAGGATAGCGAATGAAGGT
>CAMGMW010000220.1 GCA_946059285.1 uncultured Clostridia bacterium | reverse complement strand
CAATGCCGGTATCGTTGAGAAAATTCAAGATGGCCTCGGAGTTCGAGGAAGCGCCCCTATCTTCCGTTACTGCCGCGGTTTGTTCTGCTGTGGGCGCAGCGTCCTCTTCGCCGCCTGCGGCGTAGGCGAAGGTAAAGCACAGGCAGACGAGACAGCAAAGCACCATCATTGCGATCAAGGCTCTGTGCAGTTTTTTATTCTTCTTAAACATATCGTTTCTCCCTTATGCAGCGAGATCTCAGGCGATGGTGCAAATGAGGGCCTGTGTTTCAACGGAGTCGCCTTTGCGGACACTGACGGAAGTGACGGTGCCGTCGCACGGTGCCTGAATTTCGTTCTCCATCTTCATGGCCTCAAGAATGACAAGCACATCACCCTTCTTGACTGTTGCACCGTTCTGCACACGGACGTCGAGGATGGTGCCGGGCATCGGCGCTTTGACCTGTGTGCCTGCACCTGCAGGAGCAGGAGCGGGGGCAGGGCTAGGGGCAGCAGGCGCGGGAGCACTTGTTGTCGCGGGAGCCTGCATTTCTTCGATTTCGATCTCATACAGAGAGCCATTCACATTTACACGGTACTTTTTCATAGTTTTTCACCTTTCAAAATGTTATTAGAGTTTTTTAATTGAGAGAATGCGGATCGCGGATGCCTCTGTACCGCTGGCTTCGGCAATGGCTGCCGAAACGGCTGCAACGAACTGCGGACGGTTGGGAATGGAGGTGTCTTGAACGGGTGCGGCGGATTCGGTCTTTTTTTGTCCTACGCCTCTACAGGCCAGACCAAGCAGCCAGCAAAGCGCGATGATAAGAATCAGCACAACAAAGACAGTGCACATTCCCATGACCACAACAAACCAGTTTTCCATATTCTTCCTCCTCGCTTCCGGCGGGATGACCGCCTTATTTTCTATATGGTTTTCTATATGGAATCTACGTTTGATCTTGCTCAAACGTTAGGATTCTCCATGAGTTTATTAGGAAATCTTGAAACCGATGCTCTTCAAAAGCTGTCGATTGACATAGATTTCCAGCGTATAACTGCCGGACTTACCGGGATTTGGGACCGCACTGGCATGCCTCTGCCGATACCACATCTCATTCCATGTGCATCTGGTGGAAGCGTCGCTGACTACATTCCCGTCAGCGTCCCGGATCACATAGAGGATACCGATGCTGTCGGTTGAGGTATCGCGGTTGCTGACTTGCAGGCAAACAGCAATTCCTTCCTCTGCAGAGAATGTTTTTTTGGAATTGGAGAGCGAACTGTAAGTCCAGTTATTCCCGGCAGGCTTTTCCCAGAGAGAAATGAACGTGTTTTTGGATGAGACACCGTAGCTGTTAAACAGCACAGTATCCGGCACATCAAATGTGGTTTCTGTATAGCCAAATACGTCAGTGCCGTCTGCCGGCTTCAAGGTGACGGTATAGGTCGCGTCAGGAATCAAGCCTGTCAGAGTAACAGAGGTTCCGTCTGCTTCTGTTAGGGTCGGCTCGTGCGTGCTGGTCGGGTTGCCATAGGTCACATACCACCCGCCGGCGGGGGAGCCGGAAACTGCCGTCCAGGAAATGACTGCTGTACCGCTGGCATCCGCCGTTGCCGTCAAATCCGTTACAACGTTGGGATCAGAGGGAAGCACTACGCTTGCGGGAGCGGACATGCCGGGAGCATTCACATAAAAAATGTATTCTCTGCGCAGGTCCGGCAACTGTATGGTGTATTCCGTCGCGGTGACAGCTTCATCGGTGCGGCTGAATCCGCCGGCTTCACAGGAAACGGTCCACGCGGAAGGCAGATTGCCTTCGGTTTCCCACTGGATTTTTACGGTTGTTCCGTTGATTTCCGTTACGTTTAGCTTGCTGACACGGACAATGGGAATCACTTCAAGCGTAGTGGAGACATTGCCGGACAGATAAATATTCTCGGTGCTTTCCAGCGTAAAGGTGTAGGTTTGGTTCAGCTTCAGCGCGGAGAACCGATAGGAGCTGCCGGTGAAGCTGACTTCACCGCTATCACCGCCGTCGCTTACATAAGAGAGCTTCCACTGCACCGGTGCGGGACCGATATAGGAAAGACTGAGAAAAACTTCGCCGTCTGCCTCTGCCAAAGAGGAGGTGAAGTTTGTAATTTCCGTGGACTCCGGCGTTGTAATATAAAGCTCCGTTGCGCTGGCGGAGGACAGACGGTGATGCTCCGCCGCACGTACGCTGATCGTATAGGAGGTGTTTTCTGTCAGACCGGTAAAGGTATATTGTGTTCCGCTGACGTTCACCGGATAGGCATTGCCGTGGATATCAGTGCAAAGTACAGTGAAATAGGAAGCATTGTCATCGGTTTCCACATCAACTGTGAGCTGACTGGTTGTTGCATCCGACAGATGCAGAGCGCTGATGTCCACAAAATACCAACGCAGCAGGAAAAAGACAGCGGCGCCTAAAAGCAGCAACACGCCCAAAATCACACACAGTACGGCAACCAGAGGCATTTTTCTCTTCTCAGACTCCGGCTCATCCAGCTCCTCATTGGAGTCTGAGTCAATGTAAGTTTGTGCTTCCTCCACTGCTGGGACAGGCTCTTCCGGCGCGCCCTCTGCTTCGGATCCTCCGACAACATCGGAGATGGAAGCAAGAAAAGAATCGAGGTCCATTTGATCAGCGTCAATGGGTTCGGCGGCTTCTTTCTCTGACACCGGGGCATCCTCCGCCTCCTCAGCAGGAGGCGCTGCCGGAACAGGAACCGGTTCGGAGACTGTGGAAGCATCGTCAATATCTTCTTCCGTTCCGGCGCCCGAGAGATCAGGGGAGAAGCTGCGGCGGAAGTCCTCGTCCAGAGAATCCTTGGAAGTGAAGCGGATCGGTTCCTCTTCCGGCTCCGGTTCCTCTTCCTCCAAAATTGTGATCGGAGAACTGACAATAGGCGGCACGATCAGCTCGTCGGAAAGCTCGTTGCGCTGGGTATAGTAGGTCAGCGCCTGCTTTAGCTCGTCCGGGGTCTGATAGCGGCTTTCCGGATCGGGGGAGCACGCTTTCAGAATGATTTCTGCCAATTCGTAGTCAGCGTAAATAGGTGTCGGCAGCGCCGGACCCGTTACACGCGTGTTATCTGCCATAGCGGC
>CAMGMW010000219.1 GCA_946059285.1 uncultured Clostridia bacterium | reverse complement strand
AGCTGCTCAACGGCACCACTTCCCTCGCCACCACCACCGGCGACCCCATTGCTCCTGCCCGTATCGTTTGCGAATTTGCCAAGAAGAACAAGAACGTTCTGAAAATCAAGGGCGGCTTCGTAGAAGGCTCCGTCCTGTCCGTCGATCAACTAAAGGGCTTCGGTGAGCTGCCCAGCAAGGACGCTCTCATTGCTCAGGTGCTCGGCACATTCCTCGCGCCCATCTCCTCTCTGGCGTTTGTTCTGGATCAGATCCGTCAGCAGAAGGAAGGTCCTGCTCCTGCCGCCGAGGCAGAAGCATAATTAACCACAACAAATTACATTAGGAGGATTTTATAATGTCTGAAAAAATCGCTGCTCTGATCGAAGAAGTGAAGGGTCTTTCCGTTCTGGAACTGGCTGAGCTGGTACACGCTCTGGAAGATACTTTTGGCGTTTCCGCCGCTGCCGCTGCCGTTGCAGCTCCCGCTGCTGCTGCTGAGGCTGTTGAAGAAAAGACCGAGTTTGATGTTGTCCTGAAGGAATGCGGCGCCAACAAGATCGCCGTCATCAAGGTTGTCCGCGCTCTGACCGGCCTTGGCCTGAAGGAAGCAAAGGAAATCGTTGACAACTGCCCGAAGACCCTGAAGGAAGCCATCTCCAAGGAAGACGCCGAGAAGATCGTCAACGATCTGAAGGAAGCCGGCGCAACCGCAGAAATCAAATAATTTTGACCGACTTAAAGCGGAGCAGCCCATCGGGCCGCTCCGCTGCTTTTTTTGCTTGCAGGTTCTTACCAGACGCTGATGAAAAAGCTTCTTTTCAGCCGGTGTGAAGCACCAAGCGTCTGTGGAAGCTTCCTGAACCACCTATTCGATCGCCTTCATCGCTTCTGCCATGTTGATTCTTGCGGTCTTAGCGGTCAGAGCAAAATCTACAATGATCGTAAACGCAAAAGTGGTCAGCACTGCCCACAGATAGCTTTCTGCTGCCAGAGTGCATCCAAAATACATCGTGCTGATTTTAATCTGTGCCATCACATAATGCAGCAGAGCAATGCCCATAGGAATGCCGCACAGTGCGCTGATCCCGGTCAGCACTATATTCTCACGGAACACATAGGAATTCTGTTCCTTCCGATAAAAGCCGAGCACCTTTAACGTGGAAATCTCATGGGTTCGCTCGGTAATCGTAATGTTGGTAAGATTGTATAGCACGATGAATGCCAATGCGCCGGCACAGAGAAGAACGATCAGTACGATATAGTCAAGGCTGTCCAGCATACTGCTGACTCTGCTTCTCATCTCGTTGCTCAAAGTGACATTCGCCACATTGTCCGCGCCGAGGAGCACCGCCCCTGCCGCATTCTCATCCTGCCCATCAGCAAAATTCACATAGGCCGTGTTGCAGTCGGGAACATACCCCCACTGCCCTGCAAAGGTATCGGCGGATACATACACATAATCATAAATATAGTTATCAAAGATACCGGAAACGGTAACCGTTATGGTTTTATAATCACCGTCTCGGATTTCCACAGTGTCCCCGACCGAAATGCCGTTTTCCTCCGCAAAGCGGTAATTTACGACCGCTTCCCCTTCATTGGGAAAGGCAATTACGCCGTCATCATCATGCAAGCTTATAAAGTCCTCAGGAGCACGGTCAAAGACGAGCAGATTGACAGGCTTGCTTTCATTTTCGCTCACCATATCCACGTTTTCAGCATGCAGAAAGATGACTTCTTCCGCAATCTCTGAGATTTCCTTGGTAAAGGCTGCCTGTGCTTCATTATCCACTACTGTGGTGAATGAAACAGAAGCGTCGTACAGTTCGATTTCGTTGTATTGGCGATCGACCACCGGCTGGATGGTATCTCGAATGCCGAACCCGGTCAGAAGTAATGCCGTGCATCCGCCGATGCCGATCATCATCATGAACATCCGCTTTTTATAGCGCAGGATATTGCGGATAGAGACCTTATGCAGAAACTTTATATGCCTCCAAATGAAGTCAACTCTTTCAAGGAGAACCCGCTTTCCAGCCATCGGTGCCTTCGGACGGATCAGTTGTGCGGCGTTTTCCTGCAAATCGCGATGGCAGACAAACCATGTCGCACCCAGCGCGCAAAGCAAATAGACCGCGGAACACAGGGCAAACAGACCCCAATCCAATACAAAAGCAATCGGTCTTTCGATAGAATACATAATACGGTAGACCTGCCAGAGAACCATTGGCAAAAAGCGTGAACCAATGAGGAACCCGGCAACGCAACCGACAACAGATGCGCTTCCCGAATAGAACAGATACTGCCCGGCAATGTGACCATTGCCGTAACCCAGCGCTTTGAGCACGCCGTTTTCCGTACGCCGTTCGCCAACCATCCGCGTCATGGTGGTGATACAGACCAGCGCCGCCACAAGGAAAAAGAACAGGGGGAAAACCTTTGCAACACCGGACACAATCGCCGTATCATTCTTAAGGCTGGCGTAGCCGGCGTTGGAGGAACGGTCCAGCGTATAGACCGTTGCCGGTTTTATATCGGCAAGCTTTGTCACGGCATCGTCGATCTCCGCCTGTGCCTCGTCTATTTCCGGCTTTGCTTCGTCCAGCTCGGCTTGTCTGTCATTCAATTCCTGCTCCGCCGCTTCAAATTCAAGCTGTGTATTAAAAGCTGTCTGCTGATAGGCGGCAAGATTGTCCGAATAGACGGTCTCACTTTCATTCAGGGCCGCTTCTGTTGCCTCAAGCTGCGCTTTGACCTGCGGGTCCGAAGCGGTCGGGTCGGACTTTGCCAACTCCAGCGCCGCCCAGCCGCTGTCGAGCTCCTTCCGCGCGCTGTCGAGCTTTGCCTTACTGCTGGAAAGGGCGGTCTCTGCTTGTGTCCGCTGCGAGCGATAGGCAGCCCATCCGTTGTCTATTTCCGTCTGTGCGTCGGCGAGCTCCTGCTTTTTTTCGTCCAGCTCGGCTTGCGCGTCATCAATTTCAGCTTTGGCCTCGCTGTAAATCTTGTTATACCTGCTTTCCGCACGTTCCGACAGCAGATCCTCAACCTTGCCGCGCATCGCGTCAACACCGGCCTCGTATCCATCGGAACATACCTCGCCGGCGGCGGGGATCGTCAAGTAGATTTCGGTAAAAACCTCTGAAGTAACG
>CAMGMW010000218.1 GCA_946059285.1 uncultured Clostridia bacterium | reverse complement strand
CCCTGGCAAGCGGCGTGACCGTCTTTATGCTCTATGCTCTCACCGGCGACCGCGGCAACTCTACAAGCCTTGCCAGCCTGCAGTTTCCGACCGTCAACATCCCGCTGATCGAGGACATTCCGGTCCTCGGCAAGATCCTTTCCGGCCACAATATACTGACTTATGTCGCACTGCTCAGCGTCCCGGTGATGTTCATCATACTGATGAAAACTCCTCTGGGACTGCGCATCCGGGCCGTAGGGGAGAATGAGGGCGCCGCAGAATCCCTCGGCACCAGTCCGGTCAAGACCCGCTTTATCGCACTGATCATCGCAGGTGTCTTTGCCGGCTTTGCCGGAATGTATATGTCCATGGGCTATGTTTCCGCCTTTACAAGGGATATGATTTCCGGCCGTGGTTATATTGCCATCGCCGCGCAGAATCTGGGCGGTTCCATGCCGGTACCGACCTTTTTCTGGGCGCTGGTGTTCGGCGCCTCCAACGCTATCGCCAACGCTTTCCAGGCTATCAATATGCCGCCGGAGTTCCTGCAAATGTTCCCCTATGTTGCGACAGTGGTTGGCCTGATGCTGGTCGGCATGACGATCAACCGGAGGGAGAAACGTGAAATGCGTGAGATCTCGGAGAAGTGCAGAAAGCTCAAGAGCGAAAAGGAAGGAAAGTAGTATGTCAAAACGAAAGATCATCATGGATGTCGATACCGGAACGGATGACGCCGTCGCACTTGTGATGGCGATCCTCGGCGGCGAAGCGGAGCTGCTCGGCATCACGACGGTCAACGGAAATCTGGAGCTGAAGCTGACGACGGACAATACACTGCGTGTTGTGGAGTGCTGCCGCCCCTACGGCCTTGTGCCGGTCTACAGCGGCTGTGAATTCCCGCTGGTTTCTACGCTTTCTCCTTACAGCGCACAGTCGCGCCACCCCCTGCCAAAGCGCGAGGGGACGGTCAAAAAGTTTGCCATGCACGGCGACCATCTGCCCCTGCCTGAGACAGACCTGAAAAAGGAGGACAAGAATGCGGTTGTCTGGCTGATTGAAACGGTCATGGCGTCCGAGCCGGGGAGTATCAGCCTTGTTGCGCTCGCACCGCTGACAAACATAGCCACGGCGATGCGTGCGGAGCCCGCCTTTGCGGGAAAACTGCGCGAGATTGTCCTAATGGGCGGCGGAGACCGTATCTGCAATGAAAGCGCCGCCGCAGAGTTCAACATCTGGGCAGACCCCGAAGCTGCGGAGATCGTGATGCAAAGCGGCTGCAAGCTGTCTGTCATCCCGTTGGACGCGACCCATAGTGCTTCCATTACCGCAGAGCAGGCCGGAAAACTGCGTGCGCTCGGAACGCCGCAGGCGGAGTTTGTTGCCGATGTAATTGCCGAACGGATTGCCGGCTATGCTTTGCGGGATCCCGCACTTGCAAAGAAGCAGGCTTCGCCCCTGCATGACGCGCTGGCACTGTGCTATCTGCTGCATCCGGAGTGCATCACGCAGAAAGAGGAACTCGTCTGTCATGTGGATATCTCCGGCGGCGTGGCCTACGGACGGACCGTAGTTGACCGCAGGGAGAATTTGGTTTCGGAAAAGCCGAACTGTGTGTTCGCAGAAAAGGCCGACCCTGAGGTTTTTTTCGGCTGGATCTATTCCGTTCTGAAAAACGCCGCGGAGCGCCTGGACTGAACGAAAGAATCCGCAGGAAAACAGCGCAGGAGTTCCTGCGCTGTTTTCTTTATAAAAAGCCACCGGCAGCCGGTTTATCCGGTTGCCGGTGGTTGCAGTTTGTTTACTCCGCGATACGGCGGGCGCCGATGTAGCGGCTTGCATACCAGCTATCTGAAAGGCTGGTGATGACGACGCCGGTAGAGGAGTTCTGAGCATGGACGATCTGTCCGTTGCCGATGTACATACCGACGTGGGAAGCGGAGGAACCGTAGCCGAAGAAGACCAGATCGCCCGGACGGAGATTGTCATAGGAGACGGAGTAACCGTTGCTGAGCTGAGCGGTTGCGGTACGGTTGATGCTGTAACCGAACTGACGGTAGATGTACTGCACAAAACCGGAGCAGTCAAAGCCGGAGGGAGAAGTACCGCCGTAAACATAGGGATAGCCGACGAACTTCTGCGCATATGTAGCAATCTGCTGGCCGATGCTCGAGGACTCATAGGACGAGCTGCCGGAGGAACTGCTGCCGGAGCCGCTGCCGCCGTAATTGCAGTAGGGCTTTTCAAGCAGGGAGACAAGGTCGCTGCGGATATAGCCGATCTGACCGTTGTACTTCACCTTGTACCAGCCGCAGTTAAAACCGAAGATGAAAACCTTCTCGCCGTAACCGGCCTGATCAACGAGACTGTAACCGGTGGACGGGCCGCTGCGGATATTCACGAGGGAGTAATCGATGGAACCGTAGCCAAGCTCGATGTTCTCGCGCTCCTTGACATAAAGATAATCGCCGTGCATGTAACCGGTCTGAAGGTTGTAGTTGACCAGATACCAGTCGCCCTCCTTGCTGATGATGACGACACTTTCGCCGTTATATGCGGTCGTGATGATATCACAGTCGGTGGAGGCACCGTCGCGGAGGCGCAGGCCGCCGTTTGCTTCGACGATGCCGATGCCGGTTTTCATATCAGCGGCATTTGCGGTGATGGCCAGAGCGATGATCGCGGTGACCATGATGGCAAGGATCATGAGAACCCGATAGAACCGTTTCATTTTATAACCTCCCAAAAACATTGCGGATTATTTTGCGCTGTTCAGCGCCCGTTCCAGCCATACACAGCCAACATCCAACGCCGTGTAAAAGCCGTCTTTCTCACTTTTCTTCACAACGCGGTCACGCGCCTTCACAGCCGGATCGGTCCGCTGGAGCTGAACGGAGACCTTTGTTGCAAGCTCGAGATCCTCGAGCTTTTTGGATTCCAGAATCTGAAGCATGACGATGTATTCGTCTGCCATGGAACCATAGTAAATCAGATTGTCCTTCCGCATCAGGGGATGGCCCTTATAGGTCAGGACTTCATTTTTTTCGGACATAAATACCTCCAATAAAATGTAACCAAATTGTAACACATGGAAATCAAATTGTCAACATCTTTTTGAAAATTGCCATATCTTGTAAATAATTTGGGTTTCCG
>CAMGMW010000217.1 GCA_946059285.1 uncultured Clostridia bacterium | reverse complement strand
CGACCTCCTTGACAGCGAAAATGGCGGTATGCTCGTTCCCGCGGACAGTATCCAGTCCAGCGTGCCCTATTTCTCCCGCAATGGTCTTGAGATCAACGCCGTGATGGATACGGGCACCTACCTGCTGGAGGACGGCGTTTGCAGCTATGCCAACCTCGGCGATGACTACAGCACCGGAGATTGCTATTGGGAGGTCATCAAAAACTATGACCAAACCCATGACGGCATCCGGGAGATCCAGTTCGACGCCATCTGCTATATTCCTTGGTCCTCCCTTGGGACCTTTAACCAGAAGTACATAACCAGTGTCAACTGCGAGCTGTATGATTTCTATAGCGGTATGTGGTTCACGGCTGCTACTACTTATGGTGACAGTACCCGCGGAGAGAACTATTATGTCCATACCATCGACTGGAATGGTCAGAGCGAGACCACTGAATTCGCCGATTCCACTGATTGGCAGCACAACGTGGGCGACTGGGCAGAGGTTCTGACCAAGAGCTACATGGTCTATCTGCCCGAAGGGTATGACGGCCTCATCTTTGCTGCCGAGCCGAAGCCGGACAACTTTAGTGACAACGAGAAGTTGGCGCAGCTGGACAGCATCTCGCCCGAGGCCGCCATCATGGACATCGATCTGTTAGATCCATACGGCCGCCTGTTCTTCAGCATTTGCGACTAAGTCGGCAGGAAAGAGGAGAATGTGGCGCCTATTACCTAATGAAGTGATGAAAAGAAAAGAATAAAAATGATAGATTTTTTGAAAAAGAATTTTGCGCTTCTGCTGGCAGTTGTTTTCTGCCTGGGTCTGACGGCCTGCGGCATCAGCAGCAGACCCGACGTTTGGCCCGACGTTGGCGGAACCGACTGGCGCACTACCGGCATTTGGCGCAGCGACGGCACCATCACCCGCGACGGAGAGGACACCGATGTGCTGGTGTGCATCCACAAAGCGGATGCCACCTTCTATTACAATACGGAAGATCAAGTGTTGTTTGACTCTGTGGACTACCCGATCACCCTTGAGGGCGACGCATGGGAGGCTTTCCAGAGCATCGACTTTGCTGACCTGAACGGCGATGGCAATAGTGACGTGACTATGAGGTTCAATGACGGCGGCAATGAGCTGCTGATGGTGTGGTTCTGGGACACGGAGAGCGAACTGTTTATGTACCAGCCGGAGGAATCTCAGCTTGGTGGGGATGATGACGACCGGGGCGACCTGGTCCCGGATGACGGTGATGCGGTTCCGGTACTGATGGGCGATGCGCTGCCCTTTACCAATATGGAAACCCTGCAATCCGAAGACCACGAGGACGGCACGTATTACTGCGCAGATGTCACGGAGGACGGGGAAACATTGTGGTAAACACGGTGCTGCCGCACAATCTCGTGGATGATGCGCAGACTTTGGAGGACTATCTGACCGGATGCGCCCTGGACTTTGGGGAGGCGGACACCTACCTTTTGCAGACGTTGGGGAAAATGATGCGTACACCGAGAAGATAAGATACCCGGTATATATTGTGACATATACCGCAGGCGAAAATGAGGACGCACGTGAATGGACCGTTTTTGCCATGGACACAGATCGCTGCACGTATCTCTACGGTTTCTGCGCCACGTTTGACGCAGCAGATGATGTGAAGTCCGTTTATCAGGACATTTTCGCAAGCCTGTATCTGTCTGACGGAGAATACCCTCTATAAGAAGGAGGCAAACGTATGACGCTGGGAATGGCCGTTTTTCTGCTGGCACTGGCTGTGGCAGGCATCGTGCTGGTCTTTCGGTATTTGCGTAAAAAGCCGAAACTGCGCATCATTTGTCTCGTACTGTTGTCTTTGGTCGTGCTGGTTCTCGCCGGATATATCGGTCTGACTCTGATTCTTGTGGATGCGGTCAGAAACCAACCGCCTGCGTGACAGGGCGGAACAATAATAATTGAGAAGCAAAGAGCGAAAGCGTCCTTCAGGATACCTTCGCTCTTTGCTTATGTGTTGCACACCCGAATCCGCCAGCGAACAGTGATAAGTTTGAATTACTTCCTTATCGCTGTTAAGCCAAGGCTTTCCGTCATTCTTTGCGTTGTTCTGGTGCAAGGTTTTTACGGAATTACGCATCTGGAGGTGCGTGAATCAGTCGCAAAGCAACTGATTCAGCAGACATCAAATAAAAAACGGGGCGCACCGTACGGTGCGCCCCGTTGCTCAGATATTCAAGTGTAAATGAAATTCACGTCGCCAAAGCTGCTTTCAACTTCGAATTTGATCGTGCCTTCCACAGAAGCGTCAGGATCTCCTGTGACGCGGATCACGCCAAAAGACATATCCCGCCGCTGACCGGCAACGGCAAAGCGTTTCGGCACCAGGATCTTCAACTCTCGAAGCTGTTCTCTACGGTGACGGTGCATTCTCCTGCGACCGCCTTGCAGCCGGAGAAATCCACAGTGTGGTCGCCGAAGCTGCTTTCGATCTCACCGCCGCGAAGCAACGGCGTCTCCACTGCTTCATGATGGGTACCAAATGCCATTTCGCAGTGGAAATGCCCGTCAACGCAACTGCACTCGGAAACAGGGGTGCGGTCGCTGACCTTGACATGCTTTCCCTTTTTGCGTTTTCCGCACAGTACGTCCACCAGAAGACTTGCACCCCACAGCAGCAAAAACGCGGGGATCACGATGGACCAGCCAAGATCCAGACGGAGTACCGAGAACTCTGTTAACAGGAAGTATGCGCCGGCGAGTGCTACACCCAGAGAAAAGAAGGACAGCTTGTGCACCAGACCCGCGATGCCGCCAACCAGTAGCGCAGTTGTCCAAAGGACAGTCCACCAGGACACACCAAGGGCCAGCACAGAATTCAGCAGCAGCAGTCCCCCGACGCAGAGAATATACACAGCAAACCAGATACCGCACCATTTCGGCGATTCATAATGAAAAGAAAAACTGTTCTTTTTATTTTGGTCCTCCTCGTCGCCGATCGGCTCTGCCCGATGCACTTGCGATGGTGTTTCCTTGCCTAACAGCTCATCCACGCTGATGCCGAAAATATCTGCCAGTTCCGGCAGAATGTTGATGTCAGGGCAGGACAGATCATTTTCCCATTTGCTGACCGCCTGTGCACTGACACCGAC
>CAMGMW010000216.1 GCA_946059285.1 uncultured Clostridia bacterium | reverse complement strand
CCGGCAAATTCTGCCCGGAATGCGGTGCGAAGAAGCCCGAGCCCGACCCCGCCGGTGACAGTTGGACCTGCGCTTGCGGCACGGTGAATACCGGCAAGTTCTGCCTTGAGTGCGGCAAGCCGAAACCCGCGGAGACAGAGGGGTGGACCTGCACCTGCGGTGCGGTCAATAAGGGCAAATTCTGCCCGGAATGCGGCGCGAAGAAACCCGCGGATGCCCCGCTGTACCGCTGCGACAAGTGCGGCTGGGAGCCGAAGGACCCGAAGCATCCGCCGCGCTTCTGCCCGGAATGCGGAGATCCATTCGACGACAGCGATATCCAATAATTATCTGCTGCGTGCTGACGGTTGCCGTCTGCACGCAGAGTGTAATCTGAGAGAAGAGAGGTGCGTTCATGGCAACCCTATTGGAATACAAGTGCCCATGCTGCGACGGCAAAATCAGTTTTGACAGCACGCTGCAAAAAATGCTCTGTCCCTACTGCGGCACGGAGTTTGATATGGAGACCCTTAAGGGTTATGACGATGTGCTCAAAGAGGAGCAGCCGGATGATCTGCATTGGCAAATTGACGAAGACAACCAGTGGCGCGCAGATGAGCTGCAGGGAATGAATGTCTATAACTGCCAGTCCTGCGGCGGCGAAATCATTGTGGATGAAAACACTGCCGCGTCGCGATGTCCCTACTGCGACAACCCCATTGTTATGACGCGCAAACTTTCCGGCGATATGCGCCCGGACTATGTGATCCCGTTCAAGCTGGACAAAAATGCGGCAAAGGAAGCGCTGAAAAAGCATTTTGTGGGCAAGCGTCTGCTGCCGAAGGTGTTTAAGGAAGAAAACCATCTTGACGAGATTCAGGGCGTCTATGTTCCTTTCTGGCTTTTCGATGCGGATGTCGACGCCAACATCCGTTACCGTGCCACGCGCCTGCGCCATTGGAGCGACAGTCGCTACGAATATACAGAAACCAGCTACTACGCTGTGACCCGTGCGGGCAAGGTGGGTTTCCAGCGGGTACCGGTGGACGGCTCGTCTAAAATGGCGGATGACCTGATGGAGTCCATTGAACCGTTCCGATTTGAAGATGCTGTGGATTTCCAGACGGCTTATCTTGCCGGATATCTTGCGGACCGCTATGATGTGACGGCAGAGCAGAGTATTGAGCGCGCCAATGCGCGCATTAAGCGCAGCACGGAACAGGCCTTTGCCGCAACGGTGAAGGGCTACAGCTCGGTTATACCGCAGAATTCGAGCATCAGTTTGAAAAACGGTACGGCAAAATATGCGATGTATCCTGTCTGGCTGCTCAACACCAGCTGGAACGGGAAAAAATATACCTTTGCAATGAACGGTCAGACCGGAAAGCTTGTCGGCGACCTGCCAATGGATAAAAAGCTGTTTTGGCGCTGGTTCGGAATTTATACCGCGATCTTTGGTGCTGCGGTTTATGCGCTGCAATGGATTATGTGGCTGCTGTAGGGGAGGGAGAAAAAATGAAACGAAAAGTATTTACGCTTCTCCTGCTGCTTTCTCTGTGTACTCTGCTGACACTGCCTGTTTTTGCAGAGGGTGATCTGCTGACCACGCCCACCACGTTGCCTTGGGTGGTAGACAATGCCGATCTGCTGACCGTCAGCGAGGAAGCGGAGCTGATGAGCCAGCTTGACGAGATCTGCCGCCGCCAGGGTGTTGATGTGGTGATTGTGACGACGGATTCGACGGATGGAGCCTCCGTTATGGCTTATGCCGATGATTTTTATGACTACAACGGCTACTCTGCCGATGGCGTGCTGCTTCTGATCTCCATGGAGGAGCGGGACTGGTATATCAGCACAAGCGGCTATGGCATCACCGCATTTACCGACGACGGCATTGACTATATCGGTGAGCAGATCAGCGGTGATCTGGGGAACGGGAATTATGCCGCGGCGTTCAGCCGATTTGCAGAGCTGTGCGACGATTTTATCGAACAGGCAAACAGAGGCAATCCGTACGATGGGAACAATATGCCCAAGGAGCCGGTTTCGCTGATCTGGATTCCACTGTCACTGGTGATCGGCGCAGTGATTGCCTTGATCCCGATGAAGATCATGAAGGGGAAACTTAAAAGCGTGCGCCGTCAGGCTGCGGCAGCGGATTATGTGCGTCAGGGGAGCTTCCAGCTCACGGCCGAGCACGATATGTTCCTGTATCGCAACGTATCGCGCCGTGAGCGGCCCCAGCAGTCTGGAGGCGGAGGAGGGGGCAGTTCTACCCATACTAGCTCCTCCGGCAGATCCCACGGCGGCGGCGGGGGAAAATTCTGACTTTCTCAAAAAGTACGGCAGAGTATCTGCCGTACTTTTTTGCGAAAATCCCGGAGAAATGGAGAAAATATACCTTGACATCCGAAGCGGTTTATGTTATTATCTTATGGCTGATGCAGAGCCTGAATTTGCGGGTGTAGTATAACGGCTAGTACAACAGCCTTCCAAGCTGTGGGCGTGGGTTCGATTCCCATCACTCGCTCCATATGCGCCAGTAGCTCATCCGGATAGAGCAACTGCCTTCTAAGCAGTAGGTGGGGGGTTCGAGTCCCTTCTGGCGTACCAGTCGGGACTGTATCAGTTCAATTCCAGACAGGAAATGATATGGTGGGTGTAGCGTAGTTGGTTAACGCGTCAGATTGTGGCTCTGAAGACCGAGGGTTCGAGTCCCTTCACTCACCCCATTTTTCCTTTTTGGCAGCTCCGAGATGATCGGGTCGGCTGAATGGTGGACTAGCCCACACTGCCAGATATTGGGATGTCGCCAAGTGGTAAGGCACCAGACTTTGACTCTGGCATTCGTAGGTTCGAGTCCTGCCATCCCAGCCAAAGAGGGTTTGCGCAAGCGAGTGCTTTTTGCGCAGCCCATATGATCCGCTAGCTCAGCAGGCAGAGCAATTGCCTTTTAAGCAATGGGTCTGGAGTTCGAATCTCCAGCGGATCACCACGGAAACCCTTGCAAACACTACGTTTGCAAGGGTTTTCTCTTCTAGTTATTTTTGACTTTGTTAGTAACGTGTTAGTAACAAATTGATCACACGAAAAGACCCCTCACCAAAGGATTGCTCCAATGGTGAGGGATTTCCATCACTTCAGCAGGTATGTCCAGCTATTCTTCCCGATGATGCCGTCCACGCCGAGGTTG
>CAMGMW010000215.1 GCA_946059285.1 uncultured Clostridia bacterium | reverse complement strand
TATTCCGTTCTTTATGTGCGGAAATTACCACGGGAATCGCGGGACTTGTTCCTCTACGCATTATCTGAGAGCAGACGCCATTGAACAGGTAGTAACGTTAGAGCTTCGCAGGCTGTCAAAATGTCTTTGCGACAACGAGGAAGACTTTGCAACGCTGCTTGCCAACAAGACCAATGCCGACATTTTCAAAGAGAAGAAGCATATCGAGAGCGAAATGCAAAAGTGTATCGTTCGCAGCGAGCAGGTAGCGGAGCTGTGCATCAAGTGCTATGAGGATAATGTTTCGGGGAAGCTGACAGATGAACTGTTTATGCGGTTTTCTCAAAAATACGAAACCGAACGGTTAGAACTGAAAGAGAAAATAGTCGCTTACCGTAGGCGCTTGGCAGAGGCCAACGAAATGCAGCTTGGCAAGGAAAAGTTTATTGCCGCTGTTCGGAAGTTTATGCAGATGGATAGGCTTACAGCACCGCTCTTGCAGGAGCTTATTGACCGCATTGATGTGTACGAGGTCACAGGCACCGGCAAAAACCGCAAACAACAGATTAAGATTCACTACAAGTTTGTGGGGTATCTGGAACTGCCGAGTCTTGCAAGACAACACAATTACCGGGAGGAAACCCGAAAAGGCGTCGCCGTAGAGTATGTCCCGAATGCTTTACCGGCATAACAAAAAAGAGCAGGAGAATCCCTGCTCATACATACCAAAGAGGCACAAATGTAGACAAAAAGAAATCGAGTGTCCACATCCAACTCTCAGGTTGGTTATGAACACTCGATATGCCACGAACTTACAAAAGGTGCACCAAATAAGGGCAAACTTGCAAAAAGTACACCACCGAAAACTCGCCTATTTTCCCTAATACCGAAGGAGGATCGGTTGGAATTAATCCGGATTTTTAGTGTTGTTTATTATCTCTGCTGCCGTAAGATCGAATACCGCAAGCTGCTGCCCTGGATAGGCTTTGCCCGGTATCCTATACGACTTCCCTTCCTCCCATTTCAGTTTATTTCTGATCAGATTGCAAAGCGGCATACTGTGGATTTCCATACTCCAGTCTTCCCTATTCTTCTTCGGGACGCGATGGGACTGAAAATCCTTTTTATCATACGCCTCCATAATCATCGATTTCCCGTCTTCATGAACGCGGAAACGGACGAATTGAGGGTTTCCCAGCTCAGCGAGCGTCTTTCTGAAAACATGGATTTTCGACTCCCTGAGATAGAATGATATGTACGTATCATTTGTCATTTTCCACCCTCGGCTTTCTTCTAACCTCAGGGTTTGAAAAATCGAATAACAGCATTACCTTATCATTCGCTATAACGAGCCGACCTATAGCGCGGTAATAGCAGCTTTTATCCCAGCCCCACATATCGAATAACTGATCGGTGAGCTTGTAGCACGTTATCTTCCTCGCTTCGACCGGATCCATCTTTGCAACCCATTTCACGGCATCTTTGTCGGTCGATTTGGTGGGCACAATAAGGATTTTCTGTTCTTCTCCGTTAACACGGATGAGAACGTGCTCGGGGGTGTTCAAGATAAGAACATCCCTTTTTGTGAAACTAAGTCTCCCGTCCGAGATTGTAAGAACGGGCGCTGTCGGTTTTGGTACGGTTGTGACGTACTCCCCGCTGACGACTTTAAAGCCATCCATGCTGATTTCGTTGAAAGATTCCATATAGCCCTCCTATTAGACCTTATCCGTGGTAATGTAACCATCCGCAAGGTTGATTGTGTATTTCTGATCGTGTTTATCCACGGGAACGCCGAAATAGTCGCGCCATTCCTCCGGCAGATACGAGCCTTTCTTCTTGCCGCCGAGGAAGAGCGCAAAGTCGTTGAGCTTGAACAGGAACAGGAATTCGCCGTCGCATGTGGCGGGTTTTCCGAGTATCTTGTATCGATAATCCGCGTTCCAGCCCATGAGATCGAAGACCTTTGCGGCAAAGATCTTACAAGTCATATCCCTGTTTCTTGTCTCCGTGTCTCCCCCGCCATTCGCCCAGCGCAGGCAGTCCGGCGTGTCCGGCGTACATGGCTTTATGACGATGCGCTTCTGCTCGGGGTTGATCATAACCTGAATATGCTTCACTCCGGGGAAACGGCGCAGGCAGGCCATATTGAATTTCAGCCTGTTGAACCACAGCGTCAATGAAGGCTCGTTTACGTGCGAGAAGAGCTCAGCCTTCGTAACCTGATAACCGGCAAGGTCGATGACCTCTTCTTCCTGCATATCTTCCAAAGGTCGGCTGTTATCAAACAGCCTGTTTACATCATCACTCATCACTGCCTCCATTATTCCTTAAGTCCTCAATGCTTTTCGCAAGCTCGAATTCTGTTTTTACAGCCATTTGCTGCAATCCCGGGGCGAGAACGCATTCGCTGTCAGCCTTCCAATCAGTGCGGGGCGACATGAAATAGTGACTGTTTTCGACGGTATAATCATAGAAATCCTCGCCAAATGTATCCTTCCATTCATCGGGGCACATCTCTATACGCCTTCTGCGCACTTCGTCGGAGTCCTCGCTCGGCGCGTCGAAGTATGCTGCGGGCATAGCGTTGCTCAAATTGAAGACGATTATTTCATCATTCGCCCGCGCTACCCACGATCCGCGAATGTGATAAACATAGTCGGGGTTCCACTCCATTATCTGATAGAGCGCATTCCCGAAATGCGGGCAGCTGATCGTCTTTGCAACCAAGGGCTTGTCGGGATCGACGCGCCACCTGATCGAATGGATATCGTTTGCGCCACACGGCCTGATCGCGAGCTTCCTTTCAGACGGATGCAGCAGAAGCTGAATATGCCCGACGTCTTCAAATTTCCGCATACAGAATACGTTGAACGTGATCTTCTCCGCTGTGACCGTTATGCAAGGGCACTCCGGTCTTGCTGACAGGAAGTGCCCGCGTACCACTTGAAAGCCACCGAGGTCGAATGCGCTGAAATTGCTTTTCTTGATGCGTCGCACCATGCCGCTTGGCACGCTGTTCGACGCTTCAAAATAACTGCGAGGGTCATCGTTTATCCAATGATGGTTTATGGGGATATAGCCGCGGAACACGCCGTCGTTTATTACGCGCATAGCGGGAAGAGCGCCGTAATAACCGTGCCTTCGGTGCTCCAGCAGGATCTGCGCGGCCTCAAATGTTTCATTCGATATTATCGCCGGGT
>CAMGMW010000214.1 GCA_946059285.1 uncultured Clostridia bacterium | reverse complement strand
CTACACTGACCTGTTTTCTCCGAGGCAGCTCACGATGCTGACCACGCTCTGCGATCTGCTCTGCGAGGCACAGAACAAAGCGGCTTCTGATGCTCTGGCGGCAGGAATGGCCTCAGATGGTGGGTCATTATCCCAGGGAGGCCAGGGGGCGCTGGCCTATGGGCAGGCAATCAGCGTGTATCTGGCGTTCGTGATCGATAAGATTGCGGACGCAAACTCCACGATCTGCTCCTGGAGAACAACTGGAGGCGCTCTGCGTAATACCTTTGGCCGACAGGCAATCCCAATGGTCTGGACTTATGCAGAAGGAAATCCGTTTTCAAATATCACAGGAAATTTCACTGCTGCTTTGAAGAGCGTTGTAACTGCGATAAAAAACATTTCCTGCACCAGTCCAGCTGAAGTTCAGCAGTGGGATGCCCGAACTGTGGCATTTCCACAGAACAGTATGGTTTGCACGGAGATTCCTTATTACAAGGCCATTGGCTATGCTCCATTGTCAGACTTCTTCTATATCTGGATGCGCAAGAGCCTGAAGCCAGTCTACCCGGAGCTCTTCAGCCCCATGGTAACGAATAAAGACGAGCTATCCACCTGTGGACAGTACGAAGGAAAAGATGCCGCAGACTGCGAACGGACTTACGAAGCGCAGCTCCGCGATATTCTAAACCGTCTGGCTCAATGTGCGGACAGTTCGTATCCGCAGCTCTTCTTCTTTGAGTATCACAAAGGCGACGAAGAAGCGCTTGCAACTATGTCTGACAGTATCCCTCCTACTCCGTGGGAGACTATGCTGAACAGCATAACGCAAGCGGGGTATGCTGTGACAGCCGTATGGCCTTTACGGTCAGCGCCTGTATCGGAAAAGGCAGATGGCACAAGAGTCCTAATCGTGGCAAGGGTGGGAGTCCGGGATGGACAAATTACCCGGCGAGGATTTGTTGCCAATCTAAAGCGGGATTTACCTGCTATCTTGGATCGGCTTTTCTGCTCTGGTGTGGATGATTCTGATCAAAGAATTGTCGGCATGGGTGGAGGACTTTCAATATTCACAAAGTATCAGAAAGTGTTGAATGCGGACGGCTCTCAAATGAGTATGCACGATGCACTTCAAATCATCTACCAGGAAGTAGTTGAGTACATAGCAAAGCGAGAAGCAGACGGCGATTCTGAAAGCGCCCTGCTGGAGGAGGAATAAATCATGCAGGAAAATTATGAGCTGATTCAAAAAGGCTTTCGCATTTTGCTCCCTGATATGGCAGGGTATATCGGCAGGGAGATGTCGCGCGTCTACAAGGACGGATGGTGGCAGGAGGTATTGACTGCATTAAGCGATCAATATGATCTGCCTTCTTCTGGCGATTATGCGGATCTGGTAGATTCTCTGGATGTTGCTAACTGCCTGCGACTGATAGAACGTCGTTGGAATGAAGTGTTCAAGTCCAAACTATCGATTGATTATCGCACCTGGGCCAAAGAATTGATGGGCGTCCGGAATAAAGTATCTCACATCGGCTTGCAGGATATTGCCCAGAACGATGCGGAGAGAGCGCTTGATACAATGGCAAGGCTTTGCGATGCATTTGACAGTGACGGTGCAGAGGAAATTCGCTCGCTATATAGAACGCTCCGTTATGGCTCAGCTGATGCCTCTACGGCCTCTGTCACTACAAAAGAAGCTCAGACTTCCGGAAAGCAGAAAACTGTTGCCGCAGTACTGAATCGTAATGTTGGAGAGAATCTCCCAAGCTGGCGTGATGTGATGCAGCCGCATCCTGATGTAGCGGAAGGTCGTTATCGCTCAGCAGAATTTGCTGCTGACCTTGCACAGGTGGCCAGGGGTGAAGGTGCATACGAATATCGCGATCCAGTAGAATTCTTTGCAAGAACATATATCACAGAAGGTATGGCAGGTCTTCTGGTGGAGTCTTTGCAGCGCCTTTCTGGAAAAGGCGGAGAGCCGGTCATCCAGCTAAAAACAGCGTTTGGTGGTGGTAAGACCCATAGTATGCTGGCGCTTTACCATATCGCACATAGCAAGATTTCTCTGGAAGCTGTTCCGTCGTTGAAGCCTTTGCTTGAAAGAGCGGGGCTCGAAGAACTTCCTCATGCAAATGTTGCAGTTTTGGTCGGCACAGCTCTTGACCCATCCAGAAGAAAGAAACCGGCAAACTTCCCTGGATATAGTGTAAACACAATTTGGGGTGAAATGGCATACCAGCTGGTCACTTCTGCTGGGAAGCCGGAATTGTATGCTCAATATATCCGGGACGCTGATCTGAAGGGCGTTGCGCCTGGTTCTGAGAACCTGAAGAATCTTTTCAATGCTTGTGGTCCTTGTCTTATTCTTATGGATGAGCTTGTGGCATATGCTAAGACTCTCTATGGTGTGGAAGGCCTTCCTGCCGGAACGTTTGATAATTTTATTACTTTCATCCAGCAGATTACAGAAGCTGCCCGTGCCAGCGAAAATAGCATCGTTGTTGCATCTATTCCGGAGTCCAGTATCGAGATTGGCGGTGATGCAGGCCAAAAGGCGTTGGAAGCTATCGAGCATACATTTGGGCGTATGGAGTCTATTTGGAAACCCGTTGCGGCCAACGAGGGCTTTGAAGTTGTCCGCCGCAGACTTTTCTTGGACTGCAAAGATCCCGCTGCCAGGGATGCTGTTTGTGATGCCTTTAGCCAGATGTATCAGGAAAACTCTGCCGATTTCCCGATGGAATCAAGAGAAGTCGAATACCGTGACCGCATGGTTTCTTGCTATCCGATTCATCCGGAAGTATTTGATCGTCTCTACGGAGATTGGGCAACATTAGAGCGATTCCAACGTACCAGAGGCGTCCTTCGCCTGATGGCAGCTGTTATCCACGAGCTCTGGATGGCAAATGATGAGGGGGCAATGATAATGCCTGGCTCGATTACTCTGGATATGCCACAAGTCCGTGACGCCCTTGTCCGTCATTTACCGGATACTTGGAATAGCATTATTGACCGGGAAGTGGACGGAAAGGATTCAATCCCCTATCAGAAGGATAAGGCAAATGTCCGTTATGGCAGGATTTTGGCATGCAGACGTGTTTCCAGAACTGTTATGTTGGGAAGTGCTCCGAGTACTTCTGCGTTGAGAGATCAGGGAATACGTGGACTGGAAACGTCTCGAATCCTTTTAGGTGTTGTCCAACCTGGTG
>CAMGMW010000213.1 GCA_946059285.1 uncultured Clostridia bacterium | reverse complement strand
GGCCAGGACACTGCTGCACACCTTACCCTTCAGTGTGAAATCCTTGATATTGACACTGAGAGAGGACTTCCCACGCAGGAAATAGAGAATATAATAGCCTGCACCTACCACATTACCAATAACGGTAGCAATGGCAGCACCTACAATATTCCAACCAAAGCCTAAGATCATGATTGGATCGAGAATGACATTCAGAAGATTTCCCAGAAGTTGTCCCATCATAGCCTTTCCGGATTCTCCCTCCGCACGGATTACATTGGAATAGCAATTGGAGATCAGGACGAATGGCCCACAACAGGTAACGATGGTCAGATAGCTTTTTGCCAGTTCCCATGTATCCGCACTTGCGCCGACCAGGGCAAGAATCTGGTCCATAAAAATCAGCATCAGCGTGGACAACACAATACCGATACCGACACAACTCCACATACAGAAGGCGCACACCTTCCGCGCATATTCAAAACGTCCCTCTCCTATCGCTCTGGAGATCACAGAAGTACCACCAATACCTAAGATGGAACCGATGGACATAAAAATCAGAAACACCGGCGTTGCTAAAGAAACAGCAGCCACCTGTAAGGCATCATGTGTCTGCCCGATAAAAAAGGTATCGGCCAGATTATAGATCAAAACCATCAGCATAGCAGCCATCGCGGGGACTGCATTCTTGAACACCGCCTTTGGCACTGGCATAGAACTAAAAACTTCCATTGATTTTTGATTTTCCATTGAAGTTGCTCCTTAAACACAAGCATGCTGTCAATCGCATGCTATTGATATAGTTTTGGAAAAGTCCGACTGAAATCGGACCGTTTTTATGAGAGTGTATTGCGGACTTTCTGGAGCAGACTGATAAAAACAATCCGTTCTGTATCCGTCAGCCCAGAGAGAAGCGTGGCTTCCTCCTGCTCCATATTCTTTTCAGCTGTCATGCAGCACTGAATTCCCAGTTTCGTGATGCGTACCATTTTGATTCTGCGGTCTGCGGCATCTCCGAAACCTTCAACAAATCCCTTCTGCTCCAGTCGAGTGATAATGCCCGCTGCTGTGGATTGGGCAACATGGAGCTTTCGTTCCAATTCTTTCAGCGTCATCTGCCGTTCAGACGCTTGGTTTAGCATCATGAGTGCGCAGAGCTGAGCCATTGTTAAGTCCTGCGCCCGCAGTTTATTGTTGGCTCTCTTTTCCAGTTCGTCATTGATCTGTTTGAGCAGCATCCCACAGGAATTTTGATCGGTCATATCAGCACCTCCTCAATGGATTCCATTATATTGCACATACGCACAAAAGTCAATAGCATGCTTTTGATTTTTGCTAAATAATCCAATGAAACATCCATCGATATCACAGGCAACCGAAAAATAGTGCCGGCAAAAAAACGGCTGTGACAGCCTTTTGGATATACTCCTGCTATTTGTAGAAAAAGCCTGCTTTGGTATCACGCCAAAGCAGGTTTTTGAAGTATATGGGAGAAAAAACACAAATGCAAAAAACAAAACGAAGAAATCATCTACAAATTCATAAATTCGATTGAAGTCTACTGCTGCATCTATTTTTTCTCAGCAGATCATCCCGCGGAACTAACATATCTAAACTGACGCTCTCTACTACTCTGTTCTCCTGCCCATTTACCAGCACATCCCCCTCTTTATTATATCGAAAAAGTACCGCATAAGCGGTGCTTTTTCGATAAGCCGAGCAAAACTGCTGGAAATATTACAATAACAGGGGGTAAAAAAGCGGATATAGAACAAACCTATGATAATGATATGTACCTCCAATACTGGGTGTCCAGTATTGGAGGTACATATCAAATGGGAAAACCGAACGGGGTAACGCTTCTGCTATTCTTTCTCTATATATGGTGCCGTGCTGCTGCGTCTGACCAGCGCGGGCGGGATCACGATCTTCTGCGGATAGCGCCGTTCCGGTCGGTGTGCAGGCGTAGAGGCGCGCTGCATGACCAGATGCACGGCAGTCGCCGCCATATAGTCCAAATGCGGGCTGACGCTGGTCAACGGCGGCTCGACCACGGATGACATCACGGTATCATTAAAGCTGACGATGCTCATATCCGTCGGCACCTGTACCTGCAACTTGCGCAGCGCATGAATCGCGCCGATGGCGCATTCCTCATTTACTGTGACGATCGCTGTCGGTGCAGAATCCCGCTCCATTGCGCGCAGACGCATGCTGAATTCATTTTCCACAATCATCTGGTCACGCATCGGCGCTTCAATTACCAAATCGGGGCGAAACAGTCCACGTTCCCGCATATAATGCTCATAATACCGCCGCCGTGGCTCGCGCACAATGCGTTTGGTCTCATCACCGAGCCGTTTGGGACCGATAAATCCAATGCGGCTGTGCCCCAGTTCACGCAGATAATCCAGCGCCTGTTTCATGCCCAATTCAAAATTCAGCACAACTGAATCGTGTCGGAGTTCGTCCGGAGAAGAATCCAAAAAAGTAATGTTATTGCTGAGCATCTGCATGGAGGCAATCTGTACATCGGAAAAATATCCGATGGCAATGATGCCATCGATGCCGGAGGCAGACAACGCATGATATCCATCTGAATCGGCACGCAGCATGACCGTCTGCATTTTCTGCTCATAGCAGGTCTGCTCGACAAAATTCTTCAGATACATAAAATAAGGGTCTGCCATCTGTTCCGCCGGGGAAAGCATTTCTGCAATACCAATTGTCATGGTATCCGTAACAATGCGCTGTGTCCGCCGCCCGGAACCGCCTGCATACCCCAGCTTTTTCGCTGTATCGAAAATAATCCGACGTGTCTCCTCACTGACCGTCATAGAAGGATCATTGTTGAGGACGCGTGAAATTGTAGCGAGGGAAAAGCCTGTATGCTCAGCGAGCGTTTTGAGTGTGACTGCCATAATAAGAAAGCCTCCGATTCACCTGCTGTTCTGCCGGTTTTCCCGGTACATACTGCCCGTTTGCCGCAGCTGTTTTTCCTTATTTTAGTGCAAATGCAGAGGAAAGTAAAGCGGATTCTTCTATCCAGTCCGGCACAAGCCGGCCAAGCCCACAGAATCGCCGGAAGGTGCCCACACACGCAGGAAAAGAGCCGACCTGCTATTCTTCCGCAGTTCCACTCTTTCCTGTTCTGATGGACAGATAAAAGGAGGATCATTTATAACACGCGCACCAGTCCAAACACTGCACATACGG
>CAMGMW010000212.1 GCA_946059285.1 uncultured Clostridia bacterium | reverse complement strand
TAAATTCCATAGTAACTTGCGGCTGCGTAGTTTTTACGGTAAAATGATACGGAATTCCATCAAGAAAGGGCGAAAGATGCATGGCGTATCAAAGAAAACGGGACAAAGACATCCGCTGTCCTCTGGAATATGGCATGGAGCTGTTTGGCGGAAAGTGGAACTCCCGAATCATCTGCGTGCTGGCAACTTTGGGGACACTGCGCTACAGCGAGCTGCGGAAGGAAATGGGAAATATTACGGATGCAGTGCTGGCTTCCACGCTGAAGGGGTTGATTGCCAACGGGATCGTTCTGAGGAAGTCCTACGATGAGATTCCTCCCAGGGTGGAATACTCCCTCTCAGAAAAGGGGCAGTCTGTGGTTCCGATTTTGCAGAGCATCTGCCAGTGGGCAGGACTCTTTTATAAAGAAGATATCGGCACGACTATGGTGCAGTGTCAGAAATGCGATCACCGGGGGAAAACGACGGAATGAAAATCACATATACAGAGGAAAAGAAATTCACGCAGGATGCCATTCAACGGCTGTTTCTGTCCGTGGGATGGGTGTCTGGTCAATACCCTTCTCGGCTCTATAAGGCCCTGATGCATTCATCTACGGTTATCACAGCCTGGGATGGAGATCGGCTCATTGGACTGGCAAGGCTGCTTGATGACAGCGAACTGGTTGCTTATATGCACTATGTTCTGGTTGACCCAGCCTACCACGGGCAGGGTGTCGCCAGTGCCATGATGGAAATGGTTAAGGAAAAATATAAAGATTATCTCTACATTGAGATCATGCCGGAGGAAAGCAAAAATGCCGCATTTTATGAGCGGTTTGGTTTCCAAATCCTGTCAGACGGCGTGGCAATGCAGCTGTGTAATTTTGGAAACCAGCGATAATGCCTGACATGGTCCGGACTTATCACGAATCATGGGGATTTCCTGCAAATAACGATTGCCCTCCAAAGGGGGCGTAGCAGCTTTGCTGCACAAGCCCGAAGGGCGCTTTTCCATACGCTCCTGTCGGAAGTATCGTGCATTCTGCGGAGCGGAATTCTCTGTCAGCGGAAGAAAATTGACAGACCAGAAATGTTGTATCACGAGCTTCTGCCTGGGTGGCTGCACCCCGTTGCACCGCTAAAGCGGATATCGCCCTTGAGGGGTTACCGCCGGCAAATTTTCAAACCAAGCATAACAAAATCCTCCGTATGATTGCGTTCATATGGAGGATTTGCTGTTTTATGAGTACCTGCCATTGGAAGGGAGCTCTTTTCATGGGCGCATCTCTATTTGTTTTTCAGGGGGCGGGAATCACCCCTTTTTCTCCTGAAAGCTGCGCACAATGCGCAGGAGTGGCTTGTCCGGGACAAGGCGTGATGCGGCGGCGCCCAGACGAACCATTTTGCCGGGGAAAATCAGCAGCTTTCCGGCGAGCGTCTGCTCGACCGCCTGCTTTGCCACCTGTTCGCAGGAGATGCCCTTTGCGGCACTGTTTGCCCCTGCAACCTGATTGAACTCGGTCTCTACCGGGCCGGGACACAGGCAGCTGATGGTGACCGGGCTGCCCGCTTCGCGCAGCTCTTCATAAATTGCCTCGCTCAGGCGTACCACATAATTCTTGGTCGCATAGTATGTGGACAGCAGCGGGCCGGGCAGGAATCCGGCAGAGGATGCGATGTTCAGGATACGGCCTTCGTTTTTCTGCATGAAATCGCGCAGGAACAGCTTGGTCAGGATATGCACCGCCTTGATGTTGACGTCGATCATTTCCAGTTCCCGGTCGAGATCTGTCTCCGCGAATTTGCCATATAAGCCGAAGCCTGCGCCGTTCACCAGCAGCGTGACGTCCTGCTCCTTGGCGCGTTCATGCAGCCAGTAACAGTTTTCTTCGCGGGAAATATCACAGACATACAGGCGGCAGGGCGTGCCCAGCTGTTTTGCAAGCTCTTCCAGGCGGTCGCGGCGGCGCGCAACCAGCAGCAGCCGCCAGCCGCGGCGGCTCAGCTCACGGGCAATTTCACGCCCGATTCCGGACGATGCACCGGTAACCAGTGCAGTTTTCATAGCAAATTCCTCCTATGCATACATCGAAATATATCTTATCTTTTAGTATAGCATATTTCCCGGCGGTTGTTGCATCATTCGACAAAATCCGCTATACTGTGTCAATATAAAGGAGGTGTGATATGCACATCTATTCATTGGAGCAGTGGATGCTGCTGTTTTATATCTACTGCTTTTTTGGCTGGTGCTTTGAATCCGCCTATGTTTCCCTGCTGGAGCACCATTGGGTCAACCGTGGCTTCCTGCGCGCGCCGCTGCTGCCGATTTACGGTTCCGGTGCGCTCTGCATTCTGCTTGTCTGTCTGCCGGTGAAGGAGAATTCATTTGCCGTATTTGTACTCGGCGTTGTCTTCCCCACTCTGCTGGAATATATTACCGGATATGTCATGGAACTGCTGTTTAAAATGCGGTACTGGGATTATACCGGCAAAAAGGGCAATATCAATGGGTATATCTGCCTGCAATCGTCGATTGCATGGGGCTTTCTCTCCCTGCTGCTCATCCATTTCATTCATCCGCCGATCGGGCGCTGGGTGGAACGCCTGCCGCACCTTGCCTTGCTCATCGTGGTCATTGTCATCAGCTGTGTCTTTGTCAGCGATGTCATTGTTTCGTTCCGTGCTGCATTTAACCTGCGTCATGTGCTCGAGGAAATGGAACGCGTGCGCATGCAGCTGGAGGAAGCGCGTGTTCAGCTTGAGCTGGCCCGTGCAGAAGCGCGTGACCGGCTGGAGGAGCTGGGCGAGGATATCCGTGAGGACAATCGCCGCCGTCAGAAGGCACAGGAGGAGCGCGCAGAACTGCTGCGCCTGGAATTTATGCGCCGACTGGAGCATCAGAACCGTTACTTTAACCGTGCCATCCTGAAGGCACATCCGTCCGCGAGCAGCCGCCGTTTTGCCGAATCGATGCGCCAGCTGCGTGCGGAACTGGAAAAGAAAAACTGGAAAAAGTGAAGCATTCTCTGTTTTGGGGCAGAAAAATCCGCAGGCACATTGCCTGCGGATTTATATTTGAAATCAGTGCCGGACTGCGAAGGGCAGATGCAGACGATGTGTCTGCTGCTTCTGTTCCTCCTCCGCACGGCAGATCGGATGGAGGACAAAGCCCTGCTGTTTGACCTGACGCATATATTTTGGAATCCAGAT
>CAMGMW010000211.1 GCA_946059285.1 uncultured Clostridia bacterium | reverse complement strand
AAAATCAGCGAGCGGTTTTGGAGCAATGCGCCATCAACGACTGCACCCCGTCCTAGAGAAAGAAATGTATTGAAGGAAGCAAACTTCATTTAGCTTCTGTATCTCATGAAACAGAAAAAGGACCCCTCTTGCCGTCAAGACAAGAGGGGTCCTTTTTCTGTTTTCAGGGGAAAACCTGAATCATAATACAGCCGAAACAGGGGCTGGACTCATGAATCAGTGCTGCATCAGTGCGTCAGGAACAGCATCAGGAGGAACAACAGGGTGATGACCCAGGTGCCGGCCTTGACTTCTTTGATCTTGCCGGTGAAGGTCTTAATAATGACATAAGAGATCAGGCCGAACGCGATGCCGAAGGAAATGTTGTAGGAGAAGGGCATCATTGCCATCGTCAGGAAGGACGGCAGCGCAACGGCGGGATCGTGCCAGTCAAGCTCCTTGACGCAGGAGATCATCAGAACGCCCACATAGATCAGGGCGGCGGCTGTCGCACAAGACGGGATCAGCGCTGCAATGGGGGCGAGGAACATGGCAATGAAGAAGAAAGCGGCGGTGGAGACGGCGGCAAGACCGGTGCGTCCGCCCTCTGCAACGCCGGCAGCGGATTCGACGAAGGTGGTAACGGTGGAGGTGCCGCAGATCGCGCCCGTAGTCGTGGCAATCGCATCGCAGAGCATTGCCTTATCCATGTTGGGTACCTCGCCCTTTTCGGTCAGCATATTGCCGCGTGCGCAGGCACCGTAGAGCGTGCCCAGCGTATCGAACATATCGACCATGCAGAAGGCCAACGCGGTGGTGGCGAACATCAGAATGAAGTTGCCTGTGCCGTGTGCTGCGATATAGGGGGCGAAGTTAAAGCCCTCCGTAAAGACCTTGCCGAAAGCCTGACCAAAGAAATCCTTAAACGGACCGATAAAATCAACATGCAGACTCGCCTGCACGCCTGCGGCAAAGCCTTCGACGCTGACAAAGCCGAGAATGTAATACAGTGCAGCGCCGCCGAGAATGCCCCAGAGGACAGCGCCACGGACATTTTTCTTTGAAAGGATCGCAATGACGCAAAGGGCAATGACGGCAACCAGCATCGGCATGATCGAAGCCCACGAATTTGCGCCGCTGATCAAATTGAAGGAGGCGAGAGTAACACCCGTGCTGCTGCTCGGGACAATGATCTTGGCGTTTTGCAGACCGATAAACGCGATAAACAGGCCGATACCGGCGGGGATGGCTTTTCGGACCGCATCGGGAATTGCGCTAAAGATCTTCTTGCGCAGACCGGTGACGGTGAGCAAAATGAAGATGATGCCGTCGGCAAGGACGAGCACGAGCGCGTTGGCGTAGCTCAGACCGAAACCGACGCAAACGGTGTAGACGAAGAAGGCGTTCAGGCCCATGCCGGATGCCTGTGCCAACGGCAGATTTGCCAGAAGACCGATGAGCAGGGAACCAACGACTGCGGAAATTGCGGTGGCAATGTAGATCGCACCGTAGCTGACACCGAGGACATCGGTTCCGTCACTGAACGGATTGGCAAACATACCGGCGTTGACCATCAGAATGTACGCCATTGCCATGAAGGTTGTCAGACCGGCGAGAATCTCGGTTCTGACGGTGGTGTTGTGCTTTTTCAGACCAAATAGCTTTTCCATAGAATCTCCCTTCGTATTTTCACCGCTTGTCCAGCGGCTTTATTTTACCGCAGCTACTCACTCCGGCATTTTTATTTTAGCGGAAAATATTCTCTCTTGCAACAAAAATTTTTTGCTTTTCAAAAAAATTTTTAAGGAGAATAGAAGAAATATGAGAGAAGAGTATTGTAAAGAGGCAGCTTCCCAAAAGGATCTCCCTTGCCAACTCGGCAAGGGAGATATTATACCAGAATTTGATAAAGAGCTTTTATAGCATTTTCAGCACCGAAGTGCGTTAAATTCCGCACAAGACGGCGCAGCGTGCTGACGCATCAGCCCTGGTGGGCATCGGCGCAGGCCTTGGCGGACTGAACTATTCCGCGAGGATGATGAGGCGGGGCGTAGATCGTATAGAGCTTGAGGGGACAACTCCCGGTGTTTACGATATTGTGCCATGTTCCGGCGGGGACAAAGACCGCACAACCGGCAGAAACGGGCTGCCTGCATGAGAGCCGGTTTTCGGCAGGGCCCATCATGGTCATACCGCTGCCGCTTTCGATACGCAAAAACTGATCGGTGTCCGGATGCACTTCCAATCCAATCTCACCGCCGGACGGGATACACATCAGCGTAAGCTGCAGATGCGGGCCTGTCCACAGCGCCGTGCGGTAGTTGGTGTTTTGCCGGGTTATTTTTTCTATGTCGGTCACAAAGGGTGCAGGGCCTTGATCCATCGAGGGCATAAGAGGACGATTGCTGTTTCGATTCATAATGATTTCTCCTTTCCTGCCTCATCCTATGGAAATTTTGGGCTTTCGGTGCGGCCAAAACGAAATTACAGGCATTCCGCCGTCAATTTTTTGCTGCGCCAATAATTTCTACAGATTTCCTCTTGATTATAGAACAAACGTTTGATATAATAAAGACAAGAAAAAAACAGGGAGGGAAGCGGCGTGAATCTGCAAATCGAAGTCATCTCGGTCTTTGCCACGGACGGCAGCATTACGCCGCTGCGGTTCCGTATGGAGGATGAGGCCAACTGCCTCCAGACCGTCGCCATTTCGCAGGTTGTCTGCGTCAAGCCGATCCAGTACGCCGGGATCGACGCGATCCAATATCTTTGCAAGGCCCATTTGGAGGGGAAAGAAAAGCTCTTTGAGCTGCGATATACGGTCAGGACCCACCGCTGGACGTTGTTTCGGGTGGTGTATTGATGGAAAAGACGATCTTTCATGTGGATGTCAACTCTGCCTTTCTGTCCTGGTCTGCGGCCTACCGGGTGAGCGTCCTCGGCGAAACGACGGACCTGCGCGATATTCCATCGGCGGTGGCGGGGGACAAGGATAACCGGCAGGGGATCATCCTGGCGAAAAGTCAGCCGGCGAAGAAATTCGGCGTCCAGACCGGCGAACCCATATTCCGCGCCAAACAGAAGTGCCCCGGACTGGTCATCGTGCCGCCGGATTACGGTCTCTATGTGGAGGCCTCGCGGCATTTTACCGCCCTTTTGCGGCAGGTTGCGCCGGTGGTGGAGCAGTATTCCATCGACGAGGCCTGGGCGGATATGACCGGCA
>CAMGMW010000210.1 GCA_946059285.1 uncultured Clostridia bacterium | reverse complement strand
GGTCGCCCTGCCAAAAAACACGGGCAGGACACCGGTTGCCATCGGGTCGAGGGTGCCGCCGTGTCCGACTCGCTTCTCATGATACACGCCGCGCAGCTTGGCGACCACGTCCTGAGAGGTCCAGCCCTCCGGCTTGTCCACAATCAGAATACCGTTTGCCATCAGAGCTTCACTCCCGATTGCACCAGCACTTGGAGAATTGCCTGCTTTGCGGACGCGATGCCGCCCTTGACCGTCGCACCCGCGGCGGCCTTGTGCCCGCCGCCGCCCAGCTGGGCACAAAAATCAGCGGCATTATACGCGGGAGAAGTACGCATGGAAATCTTCCCGTTCTCGCCCTCCTCCCGCAGCATGACAGCGATCTCCACGCCTTCGATTTCACGTCCGAAACCGGAGATGTCGTCGATGTCGTCTTCTGTCAGTCCGAGGCGATCACGCAGATCCTGCGGAATCGCGCTGACCGCCACCGTGCCGCCGGCATAGAATTCCGTGGATTCGGCAAGGTATGCGTCCAGCTTGAGGCGCGCCAACCGCTTGGTCAGGAACATGACTCGATTGACAGAAAAGGTGTCCGCGCCGCAGTCTTTGCAAAAGGCGGCGGTACGCAGTGTCTGCGAAGTGGTGTTGCTGTATCGGAAGCAGCCGGTGTCGGTGGACACTGCGACATAGATCGCTTCCGCTATGCGCTTGGAAATAGGAACGTTCATTGCCTGCAGCACCCGCAGTACCACTTCGCCGCAGGCAGCCGTTTCCGGTTCGACCACGCCGTAAGCGGCGTAGGCGGTATTTCTGCCGTGATGATCCAGCACCAATGCCACACGGTCGGCATATTCCGCCGCGCTGTAGGACAGAATGCTTGCTGAGGCCACGTCTACTGCTACCAGACAGGCGTTTTCCGGTACTGCTTCGCAGGTCAGATCCTGCAAATAGGGACGGAATTTTTGCGTAAACTGGGGGTTTTCCAGCACGGACGCCGTCTTTCCCAACGCCCGCAGTCCTTCGCAAAGGGCGCAGGCACAGCCGATGGTGTCACCGTCCGGGCGGCGGTGGGTTAAAATCACATAATGATCATGCAGCAGCAAAAAATCGGCTGCTTCAGCTATGGTCAGTGCTTTCATCTTCCGTATCCTCCGGAATATCCAGTTTGGACAGGATGTCCAGAATATGCGCGCCGTGGGTGATGGAATCGTCCGCCTGCCATTGCAGTTCCGGTGTGTAGCGCAGCTGCAGGTTTCTGCCAAGCTCCCGGCGCAGGTATCCGCTGGAGGATTTCAGCCCCGCCAGCGTTTCTCTGGTGTATTCCTCATCCAGCAAGGAAACATATACTTTCGCATACCGCAGATCCGGCGTTGTCTCTACTCGGGTGATGGAGAGCATCGTTTTGTGAACACGGGGGTCCTTCAGCTCCCGCAGGAGCGAGGCAAGCTCTCTCTGAATCTCCTCATTGATCCGCCCGATTCGGTTGGATGCCATTGTGGTTACCTCCTTTTAAAAATGCGGGAGGGGACAAAGCCGCTCCCGCATCATAGCTTATGCAGAATATCGGGTTCAACGCGGAATTTCTTCCATGACGAAGCACTCGAAAACGTCGCCTTCCTTGATATCGTTGAACTTTTCGATGGACATACCGCACTCATAGTTGGCGGCGACTTCCTTTACGGAGTCCTTAAAGCGCTGCAGCGAGCCGATCGCGCCCTCGTAGATGACGATGTTGTCACGCAAAACACGGACGGAACCGTCGCGGGTGATCTTGCCGTCCTTGACGTAACAACCGGCAATCGTGCCGATGGCGGAAACCTTGTAGGTCTGGCGCACCTCAGCGTGACCGATGACTGCCTCACGGAACTTAGGTGCAAGCATGCCTTTCATTGCCGCTTCAATCTCATCAATCGCATCATAAATCACGCGATACATCCGAATGTCCACACTGGAACGCTGCGCGGACGCTGCTGCGGCCGCGTCCGGACGGACGTTGAAGCCTACAATGATGGCATTCGCGGTGGAAGCCAGCAGAATATCCGATTCGTTGATGGCACCGACGGCAGCGTGGATTACGCGGACGCGAACTTCCTCGTTCGAGAGCTTTTCCAGACTGGCGCGGACGGCCTCGGCAGAGCCCTGCACGTCTGCTTTGACGATCAGGTTCAGCTCCTTCATCTCGCCCTCCTGCATTTTTGCAAAGAGATTGTCGAGCGTGACCTTGCTTGCGCGCTGTGCGGCGGCGTCTTTTTCCATCTGCTTCCGCTGCTCCACCAGTTGACGCGCCATGCGCTCATCGGCAACTGCGTTGAATTCATCGCCGGGGGTTGGTGTTTCAGCAAGACCGGTGATCTCCACAGGAATGGAGGGACCGGCTTCACTGATGGTTCTGCCTTTATCGTCTGTCATCACGCGGACACGACCAACAGCAGTGCCGGCGATGATGAGATCGCCCTTATGCAGCGTACCGTTCTGCACCAGCAATGTGGCGATGGGACCGCGGTTCTTGTCCAGCCGCGCTTCAATGACGGTGCCCTTTGCCGCACGATCGGGATTCGCCCTCAGCTCCTGCATCTCAGCGGTAAGAATCACCATTTCCAGAAGCTGATCGATTCCTTCCCCGGTTTTGGCGGAAATCGGGCAAACAATAGTCTCGCCGCCCCATTCCTCCGGAACAAGGTCATATTCGGTCAGTTGCTGCTTGATACGGTCAGGATTTGCACCGTGCTTATCCATCTTGTTGACTGCAACAATGATAGGAATCTTGGCGGATTTCGCATGGTTGATGGCTTCCACGGTCTGCGGCATGATGCCGTCATCTGCTGCCACAACGAGAATTGCAATATCGGTACACATTGCGCCGCGGGCGCGCATGGAAGTGAAGGCGGCGTGCCCCGGTGTATCCAGGAAAGTGATGGGATTACCGTTAATCTGTACGGTATAGGCGCCGATGTGCTGGGTAATGCCGCCAGCCTCACCGGAGACAACATTGGTTTTCCGTACAGCGTCAAGCAGGCTGGTTTTGCCGTGGTCGACGTGTCCCATCACCACAACCACGGGACTGCGCGGGACCAGTTCATCCTCTGTGTCCGCGTGGTCATCGATCAAACGGTCCTCAATGGTGACAATGATTTCACGCTCCACCTTGCAGCCGAGCTCTGTGGCGACAAACTCCGCCGTATCGAAGTCAACGGTTTGATTGATGGCTGCCATGACGCCGTTTTTGATCAGAACCTTGATCACCTC
>CAMGMW010000209.1 GCA_946059285.1 uncultured Clostridia bacterium | reverse complement strand
GACATTTTATTTCAAACTGACGCTATTATTTTGTGAATTATTGATACTCTTTCGTCAATATGGACAAAATCAATCAAAAAACTTTTTGCACTTTGTTTCATTTTTATTTTCTTTTTTCTTCGTCAAATTCCACAGTTTCCAGACGTTTTATCTCAATTTCAGTCGCTTCACGCGTCATTCCAACAGGAAGTTCCCCCAAATCGATTCCGCCTTCGGCAATTCGACGAAGGTATCTCACCGGCTTGCCTCGGCTTGCGAGCATTCTTCGCACCTGATGATATTTCCCTTCACGCACGCGAACGAGAGATTTGCCGTCAGCCAGCGGTTCCAGCTTTGCGGGAAGGCATCTCGTGCCGTCGCGCAGGACACAGCCTTCCGCAAACACACGGATATCCTCCGCGTCGACCGTTCCTTCATGTTCTGCATAGTAGGTTTTCTCTATCCCGCAGCGTGGGGAGATCAGACGATGTGCAAGCGCACCGTCATTGGTAAACAGCAGCAGCCCCTCAGTGTCCTTGTCCAGCCTCCCTACCGGTACAAGTCCACGATAGCTTGCAGGCAGCAGCTCCATCACCGTGCGATCTCTCGGGTCATCAGTAGAGGTGACATACCCCGCAGGCTTATGCAGGATCAGCAAGACGGTCTTCTTGCATCCGATCGGCGTCCCGTCAACACTGACTGCCGCCATTTCATCAATCTTTGTCTCCGGTGCGTTTACTGTACATCCGTTCACACTGACGCGTCCGGCGCGGATCATTGCCCGCAGCTCACTCCGGCTTGCCACTCCGGCATCAGAAAGAAATTTATCCAGCCGCTGCATTGCGAAAGCTCCTTTCGGAATATTTGGCACACGTTGGACATACAGTGTACCACATCAAATACTTTCGGAGGGAATACCATGTTTGTAATGACTGCAAAAATATCAAAGCCAAAACTAATTGCCGCAGGTGTTATCGTCGTTGCTGTGATACTGTTGATCGTATTGCTGGCAAGCTCCGGCGGCAGCGGAGGCAGAAACAACATAAATGATCTGCCTGCCGGTGCGACCAACGATGAGCGCGTCGCCTTCCTTGCAACCTATGGCTGGAGCGTCAACGCGGAGCCAAAGGAATCACAAAAGTTCAAAATCCCGGAAAAATTGGATAAGAAGGTTTTTACCCGCTACAACGAATTACAGCAGGCTCAGGGATTTGATCTGACAAATTTCAGCGGAAAAGATGTCATGCGTTATGTGTACACAATTCTGAATTATCCGGGCGCCACGGAGCCGGTATACGCAAGCGTTCTTGTTTATGACGGGCATATCATCGGCGGCGATATTACAAACAGCGCCGCTGACGGAGCGATCCATGGGTTTTCACTGCCGACCTCGCAACCAGATACCTCCGCGACAGAGTCAACTGAGCCAACCGAGTCAGGCACTGCAGAGAAAACAGAGCCGACAGAAGCAACAGAAGCGGAAATACCAACCGAATCTTAGTATATCACATCTGTGTTCAGAAAAAAAGGGTTGCATTCCTGGCGCGGCATGTTATAATAGAAACAGTATGAATACAGTTCTTCAGGGCAGGGTGAGATTCCCGACCGGCGGTCAAAGTCCGCGAGCGCAAATGCGCACGATTCGGTGTGATTCCGAAACCGACAGTACAGTCTGGATGGAAGAAGGCATATGATGCGTTTTAGTCCGAGGGAGCTGTATCCTTCGGACTTTTCTTTTGGAGTGATAAACTGTGAAACATGAAGCTGTCAAGCGGCTGACCGTCTTGTCCATGCTCAGTGCATTGGCATTTGTGGTTGTAGCCGTTGCCCGAATCCCCATTATGCCGATCGATTTTTTGAAGTATGAGCCCAAGGATGTGATCATTGCCCTCGGCGGCTTTTTATACGGTCCAATGGCGGCACTTTTGATCACCACTGTCGTTTCTGTGATTGAAATGCTGACCATCAGCTCTACCGGATGGATCGGTCTGCTGATGAACATTCTTTCTTCTGCCGGTTTTGCCTGTACCGCCGCGTTGATTTACCGAAAAAAGCACACACTGCGCGGAGCGATATTCGGACTGCTCTCCGGTGTGCTGGTCATGACCGGTCTTATGCTGCTTTGGAACTACCTGATTACGCCGTTATACATGGGGACGCCGCGTGCTGAAGTAGCCAATATGCTGATTCCTATCTTCCTCCCCTTCAACCTGCTTAAGGGCAGCCTGAACGCAGCATTGACTTTTCTGATCTTTCGCCCTGTTTTACAGCTTCTGCGGAAAACAGGACTGTTTCCCAAAAAGGAAACTGCCGCCGGTACGAAACACTTTGTGTGGATCGGCGCGGTTGCTGTGCTGATTACCTGTGTTCTTCTTATCCTTGTAATGAACGGCATTTTATAAGTGCTTTGGTCTCCCCAAGCAATCCGAAATACACGAAGTTTCTTTCATTTGTAAACCAAGAATTCTGACGGGATCTGTAAAATGGTAAAATCCAAGGCGTTTTTGCGCCTTGGATTTTTTGTATCATGATTGTCAGTCAACCCTCGAGCGAAAGAATCGACTCTATCAACTGAAGCTGAGAGCGCTGCTCCTGCGCGGTCAAGCCCACCAATGCGCTATGCTTTGACAGGCCCTCCAATAAGCAGATGATATGTGTTGCAAGCGTCTCCAGTTCAGCACAAGGCAGCTTCTTTGCGCCGTAGCTTAGGGAAATCATTTCAGTCAGAATTGAAATCGATTTCTTTGCCCGCTCCAGCAGAAGTTCTTTTCCCGATTCACTGTTGGCAGCAAAATCGGACAACGCATTATTAATACATTTTGACGGATCGCATAAAACCTGCAGGCGGGAGCGCAAAAAGGACTTTAAAACAATTGGCTCCGGAATCTGTCTTGAGCGTGCCTTTTCCAGCGCCAGAAGTGCGCTTTCCTGTTCTTGCCGTACCAATGCGATCATAATTGCTTCGGTGGAGGCATAATGGCGGTATAGACCTCCTCTGGAAATGCCGCAGGCTTTGCAAATATCTCCCATTGTAACCCCAGAAAAGCTTTTCTGGGCAAACAATGCCGTCGCTGCCTCCAGAATCTTTCTACGGGTTTCGTCTCCTCGCGCTGACATACCATCAACTCCTTAGATAAAAAACGGCTATCTTTATGATAGCCGTTTTTTTAATGCGAGTCAAGATTTCATTTCATGGTGCCGGCCTTTTGAATTGTGGGTTTGTCAATGATGTGTTACACTTTTGCAAAAGAATAAAGGACGATTT
>CAMGMW010000208.1 GCA_946059285.1 uncultured Clostridia bacterium | reverse complement strand
CGGCGCGGTGTGATTTCGCGATGGTCAGGTAAGAATCGCGAAAACACGTCTCATGCAGTCGCCGATGCGCTGCACGCAATTAAAATGGAAGTGTCCATTCTAATTGGTGATTGGTATAAAAATGAGTTGAAAAGACCGCTTTTGCCGAACAGACAAAAGCGGTCTTTTTGTAAGCGCGAAACAATCGCACCCCAGATATGAAAAGCGGCAGAAGCAGGTGTGAACTGCTGCGATCCCCGGATTTCTTTATTTTGCGAAAACTCGTTTCAGCTTTACAAAGCTGGGCAGTCCATCTTCCTTGACCATGCAGGTCTCGCCCTCGATCAGCGGCTGGCAGTAATCAATGAAGTCATCTGTGACGTAAGCATTATCCGAAGTGATCCACTCAATGGGGACCTTCTTCTCAAAGTTCGCCACCTTTTCCAGATCAAACAGCTCATAATGGCAGACATAACCCGGGGCGCGTTCACAGCGGAAGCCCACCATCTTGCCTGTCTCGCCCGCAAGCGCGGATTCCACCGCGATCTTGCCGGAGTTGAAGGATTCCTCGATATCACGACCGGAAGCGCAATGAGCAGCGCAGCGCTGGAGCAGGGACAGCTCAATGCCGCGTACCTTCGCGCCGGTGGCAGCCTTAACGATGCCGGCAAGCCGTGCCGCCAGTCCGCCCAACTGAGCATGACCGAAGCCATCGGTAGAGGAGGTCTGTGCCTCGGAAACGAACGTGCCGTCCTCATAATGAATGCCCTCGGAAACCGCAACGAGACAATGCCCGTGCGCGTTGTAGTGGCGCGTCACATCGTCCAGGAAGTCCTCCATGCAGAAATCAACCTCGGGCAGATAAATCAGATCGGGACCATCGCCCTTGGCAGCCGCCAGCGCCGTCGCCGCAGTCAGCCAGCCGGCATGGCGACCCATGCACTCGACGATGGTGATCATGCCCTTGTCGTAGACCTGACAGTCCCGCGACACTTCCATCATGGAGGTGGCAATGTACTTTGCCGCAGACGCAAATCCGGGGCAGTGGTCCGTGCCAAACAGGTCGTTGTCGATGGTCTTCGGGACGCCGAACACGCGGCATTCATAGCCGACCTTCTTCATATAGCGATTGATTTTGTTGCAGGTGTCCATGGAGTCGTTGCCGCCGTTATAAAAGAAGTAGCGGACGTTGTACTTTTTGAAAATTTCAAGAATGCGCTTAAAATCCGTATCATCCACGTCGGGATCGGCGATCTTATAGCGGCAGGAGCCCAGCGCAGACGACGGCGTATAGAGCATCTTTTCCAGCTCTTTGGGGTCTTCCTCGTCCATGATCATCAGTCGGTCATTCAAAACGCCGACGATGCCATGATATGCACCGTAAACGGTGGTAATGTACTCGCTCTCCAGCGCAGTCTTGATTACGCCGTATGCGCTGGCGTTGATGACGGCAGACGGACCGCCAGACTGACCGATGATGGCAGCACCGGTCAAAGGTTTGTTTTTCGACATAAAAGGTACCTCCGTATCCGTTTTTCGTGGGAAACGTGCCTGAAGCAAAAATTTTCACCGTTGCAGATTATAGCACACCCGTCTTCGCTTTGCAAGGAATCTCCCATAAAAACCTGTGATTTCTTTCCGCTCCCGCTGCTTTTGACCGTTTGTGCGGTTGCGCCGTCTCTTTCGATGTGCTATACTCTTGACAGAATAAAATTGGGGAGGTTCTCTCATGTCTGCATATCTTGATGATCTGTGCCGCTGGCTGAACGGCGGTATTTCTCCATATCATACCGTAGCGGCAGCTACACAGGCGTTAACGGATGCCGGCTTCACCGCGTTATCGTCGGATGGCGTATTCCGACTTGTCCGCGGCGGACGTTATTTCGTGGAAAACGGTACATCTCTGACGGCGTTTACCGTCGGCGAAAAGGCAGATGTGTTCCGCATTGCCGCCGCACATACGGATTGGCCCTGTCTGCGCGTGAAGCCGGCGCCGGAACTGGTTTCAGGCGGCTGCTGTAAGCTCAGCGTCGAGCCGTACGGCGGCGCGATCCTCAATAGTTGGATGGACCGCCCTCTTTCACTGGCTGGTATCGTATTCCTGCGTACGGAAGATCCCATGCGTCCTGCGCAGCGGTTGGTTTCCTGGGATACGCCGCTGTTGACAGTGCCGAATCTCGCCATTCACATGAATCGGGAAGTCAACAAGGGTGTCCCCACAAAGGCAAACGTGGATATGCTCCCGCTTTGCCGCACGGTGCAAAAGGGCTGGGAAAAGGACGGCTATCTTCTGTCACAGCTCGCGCAGCGCTTAAGCGTCGCTCCGGAGGACATTCTCTCCTTTGAGCTGTACGCCTATTGCGCAGAGCAGGCACAGCTTGTCGGCTTTGAGCAGGATCTGCTTTCCTCGCCCCGGCTGGACAATCTCACCTCCGTCCACGCCTGCCTGTCCGGACTGATGAACTCGGACGGCAGCGGTATTCATGTTGCCGTGCTGTACGATCATGAGGAAATCGGCAGCAATACCCGCCGCGGCGCAGACAGCGCCACGCTGAGCGTACTGCTTGAGAAGATCGCCCTTTCCCTGGGCATGGATCGGTCACAATTCCTGAATGCCTGCCTGCGTGGGATGCTGCTGTCCTGCGATGCCGCCCACGCACTGCACCCAAACCACCCGGAATACGCGGATTTTTCCTGCGCGCCGCTTCTCAATGGCGGCGTCGCGCTCAAGCGCAGTCCCCGTTACTCCTCCGAGGCGGCAACCTGTGCTATTGTGCAGGGGCTGTGCGATGCCAACGGCATCCCGCTGCAAATCTACATGAACCGAGCCGATCTTCCGGGCGGCAGCACCGTCGGTTCTATGGCGTCGGCGCTGCTTGCCATGCCTGCCGCAGACGTCGGCGTACCGCTGCTCGCCATGCACTCCGCACGGGAGCTGATGGGCGCAAGAGATCAGGATGCCCTTTGCCGTCTGTGTGAGGCATTTTTCAGCACTTAATACTAACCACCGATTAAAATAGAAGTGTCCATTTTAATCGGTGATTGGTATAAGACAGTCTACAGCGGGAACGCAGAAAACTGCGTTCCCGCTGTGGTTGCGTTTCAGTCAATACTAACATCCAATAGAAAATAGACATTTTCTATTGGATGGGCAGCGCTTGCGCGCTGCCCTTTTGCACTGCAAGCAGTGCAAAAGCCGTCTCATGCAATTCTCTACGCCCTTCGGGCTATTAAAATAAGCCATCTTCCGGATGTCTTATTTTAAAAGAGAATTGGTATAAAA
>CAMGMW010000207.1 GCA_946059285.1 uncultured Clostridia bacterium | reverse complement strand
GTTTATGATGACCGGGGCATTTTATTTATCTGATTTCAGAATATTTCCCCTTAAAAGTGCAATACTATTAAGGGAATTTCCCCTTATTCTGTTGACTTTGCCCTTGTTTTATGCTATAATTTGAGGGCAAACACATGGAGGCGAGGTAATGAGAACTTTCAACTATTCTGAAATCAAGAATCAAAAATGGGATTCGGATGTCCTTAGTCTGATTGCTGCAATATATAAAGAAGCCGGAAAGCAGGAAATGTATCTGAAACAACGCCCGGAGGAATTGGAGAAGTTGGTGGAAATCGCAAAGGTGCAAAGTACCGAGGCATCCAACGCCATTGAGGGCATTGTTACAACCAATACTCGTATCCGACAGCTGGTCGAAGAAAAGACAATGCCAAAAAACCGTGATGAGCAGGAAATCGCAGGCTATCGTGATGTGTTGAATATCATCCACGAAAGTTTCGATACCATTCCAATCACGCAGAACTATATCCTGCAACTGCATAAAATCCTGTACAGCCATATGAACAACCCCGTGGCCGGCAGAACCAAGAGTGTACAAAACTATATCAGTGCGACTTACCCGGATGGTCATGTGGAGACCTTGTTTACTCCCCTTGCACCCTATGAAACCCCAGAAGCACTTGATAAAATCTGCGAAGAGTACAATCGTGTCATTGGGAACATGGAAGTTGAACCGCTGATTGCGATTCCCGTTTTCATTCACGATTTTCTGTGCATCCATCCGTTTAATGACGGTAACGGCAGAATGAGCCGTCTGCTTACCACGCTTTTGCTTTACCGAAACGGATTTTATGTGGGAAAATACATTTCTTTGGAAGCCAAAATCGCCAAAAACAAGGATTTGTATTATGATGCTCTCAGCCAAGCACAGACAGGCTGGCATGAAGGAACTGAGGATGTTGTTCCTTTCATCAAATATTTGCTTGGCACTGTTCTCGCAGCATATAAAGACTTTGACGATCGATTTGCGTTGGTGGAAACCAAACTGCCCGCTCTTGAAACAGTAAGGCGTGCCACTATGAACAAGATCGGCAGGTTTACCAAGCAGGACATTCGGGAACTATGTCCCTCTCTTAGCGTAAGTTCCATTGAGGGTGCGCTTCGCAAATTGGTCGCATCCGGTGAAATCAAAAAAGAAGGTTTGGGGAAAAATATCTGCTATTACAGATTGAAGTGATTCCCTCAAGCAGTCACCCGTTCCCTTAAAAACAAATCGAAATTAAGGGAAATCATATAAGTTTAAGCATCTATCTTCGGATAGGTGCTTTTCTTATACCCATTTATGGAATGAGTGTGATTTGTATGAGTATATTCAGCGGTCTATTTCGTTCCTGAGATAAGCCCACCAATGCGACATCCGGCAGTTCCTACCGCTTTTTCATGGGTGGTATCACCTCCGGCAACACTGTGACAGAACGCTCTGCGATCTGAAGCCTACGGATAGTCTTGCCTTGACTGCCGCGATCAGCTTTTCCTGTGTAACATCCTTGTTGGCGAGGGCAGCAAGTACATCCTCATCGACAGTGTCTTTTGTTACGATATGGTGGATCGTGACAGTATGCTGCTGTCCCTGCCGCCAGAGTCTTGCGTAGGTCTGCTGATACAGCTCCAGACTCCAAGTCAGTCCAAACCAGATCATGATATGACCGCCGGACTGGATATTCAGCCCGTGTCCTGCCGATGCAGGGTGTATCAGAGCGACCGGGATGTTTCCGGCGTTCCAGTCTGTGATGTCAGCCGAGTCCTTAATATCTCTTGGATTGTAGCCACAGGAATTGAGATGTTCTATGATACGGATACGGTCATGCTTGAACCAGTATCCGATCAGCACAGGCTGTCCGTTGGCGGATTCAATCAGATCTTCCAGCATTTCCAGCTTTCTGCTGTGGATGGTACGGACTTCCTTGTTTTCGTCATAAACAGCACCGTTTGCCATTTGCAGGAGCTTGTTTGAAAGTGATGCGGCATTTGCAGCGTCAATATCGCCGTCCTCCAATGGGATAATAAGGTCATGCTTTAACTGGTCATACAGCTTGCGTTCAGCAGCATTCATTTCGACTTCGTGATTGACAAACACACATTCCGGCATATCCAGATAATCCAGTGCTTTCATGGAAATGGCGATATCCGAAATCTTGTTATAGATCTGCTCCTCGGCACCGGGACGGGGTGTGTAGCTGAAGACCACACCTGTGCTTGGGTTCATGGATGCAGGCTTAAAGTACGATTCACGGAATCTGCCGATAAACCGGCCGAGCCGTTCTCCGCCGTCAAGGATACCGATCTCAGCCCACAGATCCATGAGTCCGTTGGAGGTCGGTGTTCCTGTCAGTCCTACCCATCGTTTCACGAATGGTCGCACCTTCCGCAGCCACTTGAATCGCTGCGACTGGTAATTCTTAAAGCTGGACAGCTCGTCAATGACGATCATATCAAAGTCCCAGCGCAGACCGTTCTTCTCATAATACTCTACGAGCCATTTCACATTCTCGCGGTTTACGATGTAAATGAAAGCGTTGTGGCTCACTGCTGCGGTGCGCTCTTTAATGCTGCCGACAATAACGGACAGTTCAATATCCATCAGGTGATCCCATTTCTGCACCTCGGCAGGCCATGTATCCCTCGCAACTCGTAAAGGAGCTATGACGAGAACCTTGCTGACCTTCAACTCATCAAACATGAGAGAGTTGAGCGCGGTAAGCGTAATGATCGTCTTGCCGAGTCCCATGTCAAGGAACAGAGCCGATACCGGATGCTCCTTGATGTAGTCAATGCAATATCGCTGGTAATCATGAGGTGTGTATTTCATTCTGCACCTCCTCGATCTCGTAGAAATCCATAAGATTCTCCGGGTCAATCGGTTCAAGCGTTTCTCCGAAGTCATCAAGATCGGAATGCTCTGTCGGAAGTGATGTGATTTCCAGATCCGGTATCTTTGCTCCGATGCCATCCGGGAACGGTTCGCCGGGAGTCCATGACAGCACAGCAGTAATGAACGGCATAATCTGCGGCATCCTGTCGATGCAGAGAACCGGAAAGCCCAGCTTCATCAGCTGATACCGTCGTTTCCGCTGAAGCGGACGCATCATCTTGCCGGGTGCTTTCAACTCCACGAAGATCGTCTTTGCCGCCGGAAACAGAACGAGTCTGTCTGGCAGTCCGTTTGCGGTCTGTGATGTCAGCTTGTACGCCACTCCGCCCGCCGCCTTTACCGCCTGGACAAACTCGTTCTCAATAACATATTCTCTCAATATCTGCCATCCTTCCAGTATTCGC
>CAMGMW010000206.1 GCA_946059285.1 uncultured Clostridia bacterium | reverse complement strand
GCAGCCGCAGGGCGAGGGGCAGCTCAGTGCGATTTGCCGCGCCATGCAGCGGGCAGGCGTATCGGCGGCGGATATCGGCTATGTCAACGCCCACGGCACAGGCACGGCAAAGAACGATGCGGCGGAATTTCTGTCGCTCCACACGCTTTTTGACGGAGCGGATGTTTCGGTCAGCTCCACAAAGTCCATGACGGGACACTGCCTTGGCGCTGCGGGCGCCATCGAGGCAGTGCTGAGCGTGAAGGCACTGGCCTGTCAGATACTGCCGCCGACCACCGGCTATACGCCGGAGGACTTGGTCGGGCTTGCGGAAAAGGCGGGAACACTGGATTGTGTGGTGAATACCGCGCGGGAAAAGGAACTGCATCAGGTGATGTCAAACTCCTTCGCTTTCGGCGGCACCAACTCCAGCATTATTTTCTCAGATCACCCGCATCCGTCGGATGCGGTAGAAAAGCGCCCGCTCTGTGTTACCGGCGTCTCCTCCCTGCTGGGCGAGCGGGTGGAGCTGACGGCGGAGGCGTTTGCGCAGCGGGAGGTCAAGCTGGGCTTTTATCGCAAGCTGGATCGCTTCAGCCAGATGCAGCTGCTGAGCGGCATCGATGCACTGCGTGACGCGGAGTATACTGTCACCGGGGAAAATGCGCCGAGGCTCGGCAGCGTAATCGGTACGGCGGACGGTCCTCTGGCGGAGATCACGGCATTCCAGCAGACGGTCTGCGAAAAAGGCACTGCCGCGGGAAGCGCATTCAGCTTCCCCAATACAGTGTACAACGCCGCAGGGGGACATCTGTCCATTTTTACCGGACTGAAGGGCTTTTGTGCCACCATTGCCAACGGCAAACAGGCTGGACTGCAAAGCGTCTGCTGTGCCGGCGATATGCTCCGCAGCGGGACTGCCGAGGCGATGCTTGCCTCCGGCACGGACGAGCTTTCCGAGAATATTTTAGAGCTTTACGGACAGCTCGGCGTACAGAATCTGGGCGAGGGCAGCGCGACGGTGCTGTTGGAAACACGAGAAAGCGCGGAAAAGCGCGGCGCACGGGTCTATGCCATGCTACTGGGCTATGCGATGATACACCGTCCGGTCCCGTTCGGTATTTTGGAGGAGGTACCGGCAGAGGAAAGCATCCTTGCTGCCTGCAAAGACGCGGGCATTGCACGGGAGAGCGTTGAGCACGTTTTTTCCGCGGAGGACGGGCGGAATTGCCGTGCAGCCTCCGCAACGGCAGCGCTGGTGCAGGCGGTGCAGGCGGTCGCGGCAGGGCGATACCGCCGTGCGGCAGTGGTCTGCGGCGGCTGGAGCGGCTGTACCGGTGCGGTCATCATCGGGAGGGATCAAGCGTGAGTGTTGCTGTCGTGACGGGAGCGTCCCGTGGAATCGGGAAGGCGTGCGCTGTGGCGTTTGCCAAACGGGGCTATGACGTTGCGGTGAATTATGCGTCCAACGAGATCGCTGCGCAGGAAACGGTGCGGGAGCTGACGGCATTGGGTGTGAGGGCGGTCGCCATCCGCGCAAACACGGCGGAGCTTGCCGAGGTAAAGGATCTGTTCCGCACGGCGATGCGTGAGCTGGGCGGCATTGACGTGCTGGTCAATAATGCCGGCGTGGTTGATGACCGCTACCTTCTGATGCTGACAGAGGAATCTCTGGAGCGCAGCCTGGACATTAATATCAAGGGCTATTTCCACTGTGCCCAGCAGGCGGCACTGAAAATGATGCGGAAAAAGTCCGGTGTGATCATCAATATTTCCTCGGTCAGCGCGGTGCTTGCCATCGCGGGACAGAGCGTTTACAGCGCCACAAAGGGCGCGGTCAATGCCATGACTGCCACACTTGCCAAGGAACTTGCACCCTACGGCATCCGCGTCAATGCGGTGGCGCCCGGTTTCGTGGAGACACAGATGCTGGATCATATTCCGGAGGAGCAAAAGGAGGCCTATCTGAAGGCCGTGCCGATGGGACGCTTTGCCACGGTGCAGGAGGTGGCGGACGCCGTCTGCGCCCTGTGTGAGCTTCCGTATTTGACAGGACAGACGCTGATTTTGGACGGAGGCTTGAGCCTATGAATTTGTTAGAGATCAACCGCCGCATTCGGCAGCGCCCCCCTTTTCAAATGATCGAACGGGTTACGGCGCTGGAGCCGGGACGTTCCGCCACAGGCATCAAATGCGTGTCGGTCAATGAGCCGTATTTTCAGGGGCATATGCCGGGGCTGCCGATTATGCCCGGCGTCCTTCTGATTGAAAGCGCAGCGCAGCTTTGCTCTCTGGTTATCGAATCGGACGGCATGGATGACGGAAAGGTCTATGTCTTGCTCAAGGTGCAGGATTTTAAATTCCTGAAGCCCGTAATACCCGGAGACCGGTTGGAGCTGCACGCGGCGCTGGTGCGCGGCGGAGCGGGCGTGTTTCGGTTTTCAACAGAGATTTTCTGCGAGGGTGAACTGCGGGCAAAGGGTGAGCTGTTGTTCACCGCGGTGCCGCAGGACTCGATTTACGGTACGGAAGCATGAGAGTGCTTGTTCTGAACGCCAGCCCCAAAGGGGAAGAAAGCCACACGATGGCGCTGACGCGGGCGTTCCTCTCCGGTTTCCCCGCCGGGACGGAAACGGAAACGCTGGAACTGCGGAATTTGACGATCCGCCCCTGCACGGGCTGCCTCGGCTGCTGGACCAAAACGCCGGGACGGTGTGTTTTGCGTGACGACATGGAGCAGGTCTATGCCGCCATTGCCAGGGCGGATGTGATCGCGGAGAGCTTCCCGTTATATTTTTACGGGCTTCCGGGCACGCTGAAAACCATGATGGACCGATGTCTGCCGTATACAAAGGCGTATGGCTGGAGCGGAAGCGCGAAGCATGAACTGCGGGACCCCTCCATGCTGCAAAAAAGGCTGGTCCTGCTGTCTACCAGTTGGCATACCGGCATCGAACAGCTCTATGCTGCGGTACGGGCACAGTTTGACCTCCTATGCGGCGAGGGGAACTACGAGACGGTTTTCTGCCCGCAAGGCGAGTTGTTTGCGCTGGATGCCTGTAAACGGCAGGTCGGCGCCTATTTGCGGGACGTGCGGCAGGCGGGCAGCGAGATGGCGGACACCGGTCGAATTACGCCGGAAACCTCGGCGAAGCTGGCGCGTCAAATCCTGTCTGATGCCACCTTCGAGCGCATCACGCGCCCGCACTGGCAGATCGTGGATTAAGGTGCCGCCGTATAATTCGCTAAATCCTTTTGCCGGATTGTGCGGCGCTGCATGAAATAAACAGACTTTTGTATCCTATAGGTATAGGAGGACG
>CAMGMW010000205.1 GCA_946059285.1 uncultured Clostridia bacterium | reverse complement strand
TCGCGACAGCAAGGAGCTGACTAAGACGAATGAGGACGAGCTGCGTCAGGCGATCGCAACCTGCAAGGCGCAGTTTCTCAGATAAGGGAGCGACAGTATGGCTGGAGCGTCCATGAAGCATATCAAGACGCGGATTAAGAGCGTCGAAAGCACCCGCCAGATCACAAAGGCAATGGAACTGGTTGCAACCTCGAAGCTCCGCCGCGCAAAGGAGCGCGTAGAGCGTGCGCGTCCCTATTATGAGGTGCTTGCCAGAACGATCGCCGGTCTGCAGGCAGGCGCGGCGGAAAGCCCCTCAGTCTACACCACGCAGCGGGAGGTCAAAAAGACCTGCTATGTGGTCATCGGCGGTGACCGCGGTCTAGCAGGCGGTTATAATGCGAATTTGTTCCGTCTGGTAAAGTCCCTGGCGGAGGGAACGGAATATTGCGTGCTCCCGGTGGGCAAGAAAACGTTGGAGCATTTTTCCCGCACCGGCTGTGAGATCTTGAGCGCCTACTTCGGCGTGACAGCGGCTCTTGGCGTGGGCGACTGCAAGCAGCTTGCCGAGCTTTTGTGCAAGGGCTATGCATCGGGCAGTTTTGACCGGGTGGTCGTCGTGTATACGATGTTCCGCTCCATGCTTTCTCAAGTGCCCATGAGCGAAACGATCCTCCCCATCACCTTCGCGGAGGAAGAGACGGAGAAGTACTCCTTCGCTCTGCTGGAGGGCGACGCAGAAACACTGGTCGAGCAGATCGTGCCCCAGTATGTTTCCGGTGTTTTCTATGCCATGCTTTGCGAGGCATCTGCCTCTGAGCACGGCGCACGGCGCACGGCGATGAACGCGGCAAACAAAAATGCCGGCGAGATTATCGATACGCTGGTGCTGAAGTATAACCGCGCAAGACAGGCGGTTATTACTCAGGAGATCACGGAAATCGTATCCGGCGCGGAAGCGCTATAATAGGTAGTAAAGGAGAAATCCGTATGCAAGAGAAAAACATCGGCTCTGTTGTGCAGATCATCGGTCCGGTGCTGGATATTCGCTTTAAAAACGGACACTTGCCAAACCTGCTCAACGCCATCGAGATCGAGCAGGAAAACGGAAAGCTCGTTTGCGAAGTGGCGCAGCAGCTCGGTGACGATGTGGTGCGCTGTATCGCCATGAGCTCCACAGACGGTATGGTGCGCGGAATGCAGGCAGTGGATACCGGCACGGGCATCAAGGTCCCCGTCGGACCGGAAACCCTTGGAAGAGTCTTCAATCTTTTGGGGCGCGCAATCGACAACAAGCCCCAGCCCGTCACCTGCGAAAAGTGGAACATACACCGGGAGGCGCCCGCTTTTGATGAGCAGGAAAGCACCACCGAAATGCTGGAAACCGGCATCAAGGTCGTCGATCTGATTGCGCCGTACGCAAAAGGCGGCAAAATCGGTCTGTTCGGCGGCGCGGGCGTCGGAAAGACTGTGCTGATCATGGAACTGATCAACAACGTCGCCAAGCAGCATGGCGGCATTTCCGTGTTCGCCGGCGTTGGAGAGCGTACCCGCGAGGGCAACGACCTGTATAACGAAATGCAGGAATCCGGCGTTATCAACAAGACCGCCCTGGTCTACGGTCAGATGAACGAGCCGCCCGGAGCAAGAATGCGCGTGGCGCTGTCCGGTCTGACCATGGCAGAATACTTCCGCGACCGCGAGGGACAGGATGTGCTGCTGTTCATCGACAATATCTTCCGTTTCACGCAGGCAGGCTCGGAGGTCTCCGCCCTGCTCGGCAGAATGCCGTCCGCCGTCGGCTACCAGCCCACGCTGGCAACGGAGATGGGCGCTTTGCAGGAGCGAATCACCTCCACAAAGAAAGGATCCATCACCTCTGTGCAGGCGGTCTATGTCCCCGCTGACGACCTGACCGACCCTGCCCCTGCCACAACCTTTGCACACCTGGACGCCACAACGGTCCTCGACCGTGGCATCGCATCTTTGGGTATCTATCCGGCGGTCGATCCGCTGGAGTCCACCTCCCGCATTCTGACGCCGGACGTGGTGGGACTCGAACACTACGAGGTCGCCCGCGAGACGCAGCGTATTCTGCAGCGTTATAAGGAATTGCAGGATATCATCGCCATCATGGGCATGGATGAGCTGTCCGAGGAGGATAAGCTGACGGTCAGTCGTGCGCGTAAAATTCAGCGTTTCCTGTCTCAGCCGTTTTCTGTCGCTGAGCAGTTCACCGGCTACCAGGGCAAATATGTCCCGGTCAAAGAGACGGTGCGCGGCTTTAAGGAAATCCTGGAGGGCAAGCATGACGATCTGCCCGAGTCCGCCTTCCTCTTTGTGGGTACCATCGAAGAAGCGGTGGAAAAGGCCAAAAAGGGTGCTGCAGAATGAGTACGTTTCGTCTGCAGATCGTAACACCGGACGGGAGTCTGTTTGACGGTGAGGCAGAGGCACTGCTGCTGCGTACTACCGAGGGCTATGTCAGCATCCGCAAGGGACACGCGGACTATCTGGCGTGCCTGGGCATCGGCATGGTCACGGTAACGCGGGACGGTGTTCCGCGGTATGCAGCCTGCGGCGGCGGCTTTCTCAGTGTGGAAAAGGGTGAGGTGCGCCTTGTGGCAACCACCTTTGAGTATGCCGATGCCATTGACGTGGATCGCGCAGAGTTGGCAAAACAGACCGCGCAGGCGCGAATCGCCTCAGCAAAGGAAGCAAAGGAGATTGAGCTGGCAAAGGTCAAGCTCCTGCGGGCGCTGAATCGTCTGGATGTGGCAAAGCAAGCATAGAATTTAAACCGGATACAGAATATTCCTGTATCCGGTTCATTTCTTGTCGAATTTCCGTAAAATAATAAGATTTCTTTTTTTATCACCCTTGACAGTATCCGTTATTGCGTGTAAAATAAGACTAGAGGGAACCACCTCAATTTAGGAAGAGAGGGATTTATTCAATGGCAATGATTCAGTGTCCGAATTGCAACAGCACAATCGATGATACCGGTGCAACCTTCTGCCCGAACTGCGGAGCACCTGTGGCGCAGCAGCCGGTCTATCAGCAGCCCGAACAGCCGGTCTATCAGCAGCCGGTCTATCAGCAGCCCGTTTATCAGCAACCGGTCTATGCTGCCGCGCCTGTTGTCGAAAAGAGGAGCAACCCGTTCGGTATCGTCGGCTTTATTCTTGACCTTATCAGCTTGATTTTCTGCTGGATCCCCTTTGTAGGGACTTTCATCAGCTGGCTCAGCATCCCCGGCGTTATCCTCAGCATCGTCGGTGTTGCTCGTAAGGACGCAAAGAAGGGGCTGGCAATCACCGGTCTGATTCTCGGTGTGATC
>CAMGMW010000204.1 GCA_946059285.1 uncultured Clostridia bacterium | reverse complement strand
AAATCGTCCTTTATTCTTTTGCAAAAGTGTAACACATCATTGACAAACCCACATGCACTGCTACATCCTGCGGGAAAAGAACTGTGGACTTTTTTCGCAGGGTGTGCTATAATACGTCGAATGTTTATCACAATTAAAATGGAGAATTCTATGAAAAGCAAGCTGGTAAAAAAGTATATCGGAGATGCGGCGTTTTACCGGATGGCGCTGGCGGTGGCGCTGCCCATCATGGTGCAAAACGGCATCACGCAGTTTGTCGGACTGCTGGACAATATCATGGTCGGACAGGTGGGGCAGGCGCAGATGTCCGGTGTCGGCATTGCCAATCAGTTGGTTTTTGTGTTCAACCTGATGATCTTCGGCGCGGTGTCCGGCGCGGGTATCTTCGGCGCGCAGTTTTACGGCAGCGGAGATCATGAAGGTGTCCGTTACGCATTCCGCTTCAAGCTGCTGATCTGTGCGGTGCTGACGGCGTTGGGTGTCGGCGTGTTTATGCTGTCCGGCGAACAGCTGATACAACTGTATTTGAAAGGGGAAGGCGATCCCGCGGAGCGCGCCGCAAGCCTGCGGTACGCAAAGGAATACCTCAGAATCATGATGCTGGGCTTTGCACCCTTTGTACTGTCGCAGTGCTACGCCGGCACGCTGCGGGAAACGGGACAGACGGTGGTACCGATGGTGGCGGGGATCGTTTCGGTGCTGGTCAACCTTTGCTGCAATACGCTGCTGATTTTCGGCTATCTTGGCTTTCCGAAACTCGGCTCTGCCGGTGCAGCGATCGCAACGGTGGTTGCCCGATTTGTGGAGGCCGCCATCGTGATGCTGTGGACGCATCTGCATCCGCAGAAAAACAAATTCATTGCCGGTGCGTACCGTTCCATGCGGATACCGAAGACACTGGCGCTCCAAATCGGGAAAAAGACGATCCCACTGATGATCAACGAGACGCTGTGGGCGGGCGGTATGGCGATGCTCAGCCAGAGCTATTCCCTGTGCGGTTTGATTGTGAATCCGGCATACACCATTTCCTCCACGGTTTCCAATGTGTTCAACGTCGCGTTTCTGGCGATGGGCAACGCAGTGGGTATCCTGGTCGGACAGAGGCTGGGCGCGGATAAGCTGGAAGAGGCGGTGGACATCGATCGCAAGTTGATTGTGTTTTCCGTCAGCATCTGTTTTGTCATCGGCGGAATTATGGCGGCGGTTTCCTCCGCCATCCCGCAGATTTATCATGTGGACCCGGAGGTTCGCACGCTGGCAGGCAAGTTTTTGTTGATTGTCGCACTGTGCATGCCCATTAACAGCCTCGCCAACGCCTGCTACTTCACCTTGCGCTCCGGCGGCAAAACCTTTATCACATTTTTGTTTGACAGCTTCTATGTCTGCGTCCTGACTGTGCCGCTGTCCGTCTTTCTCAGCCGCTGTACGGAAATCGGCATCGTGCCGCTGTTTTTGATCTGTCAGCTGGTGGACATCGGCAAGTGTATTATCGGTCTGATCATGATCAAGCGGGGCGTTTGGATACAGAATATTGTCGGAAAGAGAGCAGTGAGATGAAAAGTACAGAATACTACCGGGAGCATGGACTGCTGCGGATTTTTCTGGCTTATTTTAAGCCGCATCGACGGTTGTTTATTGTGGACATGCTCTGCGCGACCATTGTGGCGGCAGTGGACCTGGCGTTTCCGCTGATCTCCAGAAATGCCATGAATGAGCTGCTGCCGCGGGAGGCGTACCGTACCTTTTTCCTTATCATGGGGATCCTTGCCGCAGCATATCTGATCCGGGCGCTGCTATATTTTGTCATTAACTACTGGGGACATACCTTCGGTATCCGCGTGGAGGCGGATATCCGGCGGGATCTGTTCCAAAAAATGCAGAGCCTGAGCTACGAGTTTTACGACCGCAACCGTACCGGACAGCTCATGAGCCGTCTGACCAGCGATCTGTTTGAGATCACGGAGCTGGCACATCACGGTCCGGAGGATTTGGTCATCTCCTTTTTGACCATTGCCGGCGCGCTGATTGTCATGTTTTCCATCGAATGGCGGCTGGCGCTGGTGGTGTGTGTGATCCTGCCAATCCTGCTGGTTGTTCTGATCCTTCGCCGACGGAAGATGAGCAATGTCTCCAAGAATGTGAAGCGCAGAACGGCGGCCATCAATGCCGAGATTGAATCCTCTCTCTCCGGCATCCGAACGGCGAAAGCATTTGCCAACGAATCGGTGGAATTTGAAAAGTTCAACAAAGCAAATGCACACTTTAAGACCTCCAAGCGGGAATTCCACAAGGAAATGGGAATTTTTAACGGATCCCTGGAGTTTTTTATGTCCATTTTGTCCGTGGCGGTGGTGGCCGTCGGCGGCGGACTGATTATGGGCGGCAGCATGGAGTTCATCGACCTGTTCACCTTCACGCTTTACATCAGTATTTTTACCACACCGGTGCGGAAGCTGGTGAATTTTGCGGAGCTGTTTGCCAACGGTGTTGCCGGTCTTGAGCGGTTTGCCGAGCTGATGCGGACGGAGCCTTCCCTGCTGGATGCGCCCGACGCCGTGACGCTGCGCAATGTGCAGGGTAAAATCGACGTGGATCATGTTTCCTTTGCCTATGATGGCGATCTGGATGTGCTGGAGGATGTGCAGTTGACGGTACAGCCCGGCGAGACCGTTGCCATTGTCGGACCGTCCGGCGGAGGAAAAAGCACGCTTTGCCGTCTGATTCCGCGGTTTTATGACGTGACGGGCGGTGCGGTGCGGATTGACGGGCTGGATGTCCGTCAGGTGACGCAGGCGTCCTTGCATCACGCCATCGGCGTGGTGCAGCAGGATGTGTTTCTGTTTGCGGATACCATCGGCAACAATATCCGCTATGGCAAGCCCGATGCCACCATGGAGGAAGTCATTGAGGCAGCCAAACGTGCGGAGATTTATGAGGACATCATGCAAATGCCCGACGGCTTTGATACCTATGTTGGCGAGCGCGGTACGCTGCTTTCCGGAGGACAGAAGCAGCGGGTATCCATTGCCCGCATTTTCCTGAAAAATCCCCCGATCCTGATTTTGGACGAGGCAACCAGCGCCTTAGACAGTGTGACGGAAGCGAAAATCCAGAGTGCGCTGGACGCGCTGGCGGTAGGGCGGACCACGTTGATCATTGCTCACCGGCTATCTACTATCCGCAGCGCATCGCGTATCCTTGTTATTTCGGAGGTCAGAATCTGTGAGCATGGAACGCATGAGGAACTGTTGCAAAAAGGCGGCCTATATGGGGAGCTGCAAAAGACACAAAGCCGATAAAACTGTCGAATTTGGAATAA
>CAMGMW010000203.1 GCA_946059285.1 uncultured Clostridia bacterium | reverse complement strand
CTTTTCATTCATATATAAGAATTGTTTCTATCCCCCGAAGGCTCTGCGCAAGAAACAGTCACAGCTTCCTGCCGTCCTTGATGACAGCCTGGACTTTCAATTTTTCATCCAACAGCACAACATTTGCCTTTTTGCCAATTTGAATCGAGCCGTACTTATCATATACGCCCAGACATTTCGCCGGATTCATTGTCGCGCAGGCAACTGCTGTTTCCAGCGGGATATGCATTTGTTTCACTGCAATGCGCATACAATCCATGAGATTGGTGACTGAACCAGCCAGTGCTCCATCTGAAACCAATGTCGCACGGTTGCCCGTTACGTTGACGTCCAATCCGCCCAATGTATAGCGCCCGTCCGGCATACCAGCAGCGCGCATGCTGTCACTAATCAAAACAATACGATCAGCTCCCAGCATACCAAAGGTCGCACGCACGACAGCTGGATGAATGTGCACGCCATCACAAATCAGCTCTGCCGTTACATGTGCACAATCACATACCGCACCAACCACGCCCGGCTCCCGATGAGTGAAGGGCGGCATGGCATTGTATAAATGTACAACATGACTTGCTCCCGCAGAAAATGCCGCCATTGCAGTGTCATAATCTGCATTGGTATGTGCGAGCGAAATGGTTACCTTGTCTTTCATCTGCTGTATGAATGCACGGAAATCAAGGTTTTCCTCCGGTGCAATACCGATCAGCTTCACCAGCCCGTCCGAAGCATCGAGGAAACGCTGACAGCATCCGATATTGCATGGAATGATATTGCGCGCATCTTGTGCACCCTTTTTTACCCTGCTGATAAATGGGCCTTCCATGTTCATGCCAACCAGATCAGCGCCCTCCGCTGCCGGTTCTCTGCGATATGCAGCGGCAACGGAAAGAATATGCTCCAGCTCATCGGCTGGAAGTGTCATGGTCGCCGGCGCAATAGCAGTAACGCCGATCGATGCCTCATACCCGGCAATCTGTGAGATCGCTTCCTGCGTTCCGTCACAGATATCATACCCCATACAGCCGTGAAAGTGCATGTCAATCAAACCAGGAATCGCATAACAACCCCCTGCATCGATTGCCGTAGGATCGTCTGTTTCGGATGCAAACACATCGTTTTGTATCCGGATTTCTCTGCATGCAAAGGTCTTTTGCTCTGTATAAACCTTTGCGTTTTGAATAATCATTGCCTGCCTCCTCTCCGATTTACAATATGGTATGATGCTTGGATTTTCCATCCGTGAGTGCACGCAGCGTATCATCATGCAGGAGCTCTTTTTTTCCCTTATCCAATTCTGCGTAATACGAATAAATGACATCCAGCATCAGGAGAATCGGAAACTGCGGAGAAATTACATTGCCATGATTCAGATATTGTAGCGATGGCATAACCATAACCTCTGTACAGAATTCATGGAAACCCTCTGCATTCTTCGCAGTAATCAGCACGGTTCGCGCCCCTCGTTTGCGTGCTTCCTGTAACAGATACAGTACTTCTTCTGTCTCTCCGCTGATGCTGATACCGAAAACCAGACTATTCTTGTCCTGGAACACTGCCTGCATGCGTATCAGATCGCTGTCCTGCAATGAATCGATGTCCACACCAATCCGCATAAAGCGCAGTTCCATTTCTGCGGCAGCATGACCAGAGCTTCCGCGCCCACAAACCAATACGCGACGCGCGCTGCTCAGGTATTGTCCGATGCGGGCAATCTGTTCCTCATTGATGAGACTATATGCCTTATTCAGCAGTTCCTGATACGAATTCAGAATCATCCGCGTATTCCCGGTCATAGATTCCTGCTTTTCCACAAAAGTCACTTCGTATTGATATACAAACTCCCGATATCCACGATAGCCGCATTTCTGCGCAAAACGGGACAGGGATGCTTCCGATACATACAGCCTGTCAGCCATTGCCTTGGAAGACAAATCAACCTTTTCCTGATTGTGAATAAAGAAATCAGCGATGCTTTTTTCGACAGTGGTAAACTTATCGTAATTTTTTTCGATAATTGGAACGACGGACTTTACATAATATTCCATTGGAAATCCTTTCTTTTATTCCTCGCGGCGATTTCTAAAATGATAAAAAGCGCCGAGCATTCCCGCATTATTTTTATGTTTTGCAAAAGTTATTTTTATGCGAGATGCAATGCTGTCAATCAAATACTGATTGACGGAAGCCTGTATTTTATCTCTCAGATATGCCTCCTGCGCCATAATGCCGCCACCAAGGACAACAGTTTCCGGATCGATCACATAGCAGATATTGGCAATGCCCTGTCCGAGCACGTCAACCATTTCATCTATGGCATTGCAGCAGAGGAGATCTCCCTGCTCTGCCTGCTCAAAAATGCGGTATCCGCTCCAGTTTTCCTCCGGTTCCTGCTTCCGGCTTGCAACCTTTTTTGTCAGAGCACTTGCTGACCCGAGTGTCTGAAAATCGCTGCCACGCTGATGCATGTAACCGACTTCACAGGCACTGTTTGCAGAGCCGTGAAATACTTCTCCATTCATAACGATACATCCGCCGATCCCTGTGCCAATTGTCAGCATAAGCATCAGCCTGCTTCCCTGAGCGGCTCCGGATGTGTACTCTGCCAGTCCCGCACAGTTCACATCATTTTCCACTTCACAGGGAATGCCAAATTGTCGTTCCAGCGTTTCTTTGAATTTTGTTCCGGTATATTGCGGAATGAGCGGCGCAGAATAAAAAATTTCCCCTTTTTGCGTGTCAACCATTCCCGCAGTCGAAATGCAAATGCCACCGATGTCATCTGTCCGACAGGCTTGACGGACAATATCTGTCACCTTTTCCAGAATAGCAGGGCCGCCCTTCCAGGCTTCTGTCGGCATTTCACTGCGCGTTACAATCACTGCATTTTCGGTAACGACACCATATTTCATTGCTGTTCCCCCGATGTCAATACTGATATACTTTTTCATCTCTGCACCTCTACACAATTTTGTGTATTATATTATAGTGTACAATAATCGCTGTCGTAATTCCATACGCAATATGTTATGATTCATAACATAGGAGAGCGAACCAGATGGATTATCCTCGTTCGCCCTCCCCGTGCGTATGTAATTTAGATGCGAATCTTAAAGATTGCCTTCTTTAAGGAGCCCGGCTCACCTGCCGCTACTGCGGTGCGATGTCCGTCACTCGGATAGCAGATCAGAAAATCGCCGTCGCAGAGAACCACGGAGCTGTTTTTTTCACCGTCCATCGGTACAAAATCGTCCTTCTCCACGTAGTCCTTCATCTGCATATTCTGAATGAAATTGAGGTCAATCTGTTCTGTTCCATGCAGCATCAGATGCAGATCCAGATACTGCTGATGCGCTTCCCAGAAACGATTCTCCGGT
>CAMGMW010000202.1 GCA_946059285.1 uncultured Clostridia bacterium | reverse complement strand
GCGTAGGGGTCCTGAAAAATGATCTGCATCTCCCGACGAATGGGGATCATCTCATTCTTGCTGAACGTGCTCAGATCCATTCCCTCAAAGATGATGTCGCCGGAGGTCGCCGGATACAGTCCGAGCAGAACGCGCCCAAGGGTAGATTTTCCGCATCCGCTCTCGCCGACTACGCCGAGCGTCTCGCCTCGTTTGATGGAAAACGACACATCATCCACTGCATGAAGGTGGCCGGCGGGAACGTCAAAATATTTTTTCAAGTGGGTCACTGTGAGCAAATTATCCAACGTTTTTCCCTCCTATTACTCAAAGTCCAGCCAGCACTTGTACTGGTGGGTATCGCCCTTCATTGCGGGGCTCTGTTCACGACAGCGTTCCTGGCAGTACTTGCATCTGGGATGGAAGTAGCAGCCGCTGGGAAGTTCGGTGGAGTTCGGTGCCAGACCCGGAATCGGAGACAGCCGCTCGTCATCGGCGTCCATTTTCGGGATCGAATCAAAGAGACCGCGCGTGTAGGGGTGCTTGGGATTCGTATAAACATCCCAAACGGAACCGTATTCGACCACCTCGCCTGCGTACATGATGGCAACCTGATCACAGGTTTCCGCAACAACACCCAGATCGTGCGTTATGAGGATCATGGACATCTCATTTTCGCGGATCAGGCTGCGGATGATCTCCAGCACCTGTGCCTGAATGGTCACGTCAAGAGCCGTGGTGGGCTCGTCCGCGATCAGGATCTCGGGATTGCAGAGCAGAGCCATGGCGATGATAGCGCGCTGCTTCATACCGCCGGAGAACTGGTGCGGGTAGTCGTTAATGCGGTCTCTTGTCACGCCGACTCGTTCCAGCATCTCAGCTGCTACCTCCATAGCTGCTTTCTTGCTCAGCTTCTTGTGCTTGATCACGACCTCCGCCAGCTGCTGACCGATGGTCATGATTGGGTTCAGCGCAGTCATGGGATCCTGGAAAATCATAGAGATGCCATTGCCGCGCATTTCCTGATTTTCTCTGTCCGAGTTATAGATCAGGTTTTTCCCCTTAAAGAGGATTTCGCCATCCAGAATGATTCCGGGCGGATCGGGAACCAACTGCATCACGGAGAGTGCCACAGTGGTCTTTCCGGCGCCGGTCTCGCCCACAAGACCCAGAACCTCGCCCTTCTTCAGGTGGAGATTCACGCCATTGACGGCCTGCACGTCTTCCGTATCCGTGACATAATGGACGCGCAGATTTTTGACTTCTAATAAATTCTGTTCCATGTCGTGTCTCACCTCATTTCAGTTTCGGGTCAAGTGCATCCCGCAAACCGTCTCCGAAGAAGTTGAATGCCAGCACCAGCAAAATGATGGAAAGACCCGGGAAGATTGCCAGATAGGGGTTGGTCTCCAGATACTGGCTGCCGATCTTCAGGATGTTGCCCCATTCCGGGATATGCGGCTCGACGCCCAGACCCAGATAGCTGAGGCTGCTAGTAGACAAAACCGCAGTACCGATGCCCATCGTTGAACGGACAATGATTGGTGCCAGGGAGTTCGGAATGATATGGCGGAAAATGATGTTCCAATCTCTGGCTCCGCAGGAGCGGGCCGCCTCAACGAATTCCGCATTCGCAAGACCGAGAACCGTGGCACGGACGGTTCTTGCGTAAACCGGCACCATGCCGATACTCAACGCCAGGATCAGGTTGACTGTATTGGCGCCGAACGCCGCAATGATGGCAATGGCGAGCAGCATTTCCGGAACGGCATACTGCACGTCCAAAAGGCGCATGATGATGTTGTCTGCACGCTTTCCGAAAAAGCCTGCGGCCGCGCCGAGGATACCGCCCACGACCATGGGCAGCACCGTAACGCACACGCCAACGACGAGGGAAATACGGGCGCCAAACACGATGCGCGTGAATACGCAGCGTCCATAGTTATCCGTGCCGAACGGATATTCCATGGAGACGGGGCGCAGGATCGCATCGTAGTTGTTGTCGATCGCAACGCCGTAATCAAACGTCAGGGCGCTGGAGAGCGACAGCGACAGCAGGAAAACCACGACCAGCATGCCCATGACCGCCATTTTGTTGCGGAACAGGCGTTCCCAGATATCACGCCACTCAATGGCACGATCTTCGCCCTGATGGCGATAGTGCGAAATGATCAGCATTCCGGCAATCAGAGCAAAAAAGTTACCGCTAATGGCGGAGATAATCAGCAGCACACCTACCGGCAGCAGTTTCTTATCCACCTTGCCGTCCCGCTCCCAAAGATGGATGAGCAGGAGCGTCAGCAAATAGAACACCAAGAAAGCCGCCAACAGCCCCATTCCCAACATAAAGTTGTTTGCCACATACTCTTTGAAGAGATTCAGACCGCTGACCATAATGACCCCAAGGGTCGTGATCGCCGCATAGACGGTCATGGTGTATTCCAGCGTGCGCTGTTTTTTGATCAGCGTAAAGCCGGCCACCGCCGCGAAAATATTGCCGGTAACGACAAATGCCAAAAGCAGGATGCCGCTCAGACGCATTGCCTGCGAGATCGGCTTCGAGTTGAGAAGCGCCGCCCGCATCCGATGCAGAAGGATGAGCTGGATCAACCCCTCAACCGCGAACGCCGCCGCCAGGATCAAAGGCGATACGGTCACCTTACCCGTGATGAAGCTGTATCCGGATAAGGCAAACAGAAGCGCGAACACCCAGGTCACAGCGGCAGAGAAGCTCAGTTCTTTGTACTCCTGAGACTTTTTCAGCTTCTTGCTCTCCAGCTTCCTTAGATATTCTTTTTTTCTCTTGTTATTATCCACGTCTCATACCTCTTAATAGTTTTTCAGAGAAGACTTGATTCTGGGATCAAGGAATGCATACAAGATGTCCACCAGAAGGTTGACAATGCTGATCACAATGGCGACGTAAACAACGCCAGCCATGACGACAGGGATATCCGGGATAAACTGCTTGTCCACGATATACTTGCCGAGACCATTGACGTTGAACACCTTTTCGGTTGTAGCCGAGCCGCCCAGAATGCCACCGAACTGAAGACCGATGACTGTGACGATTGGGATCATGGCGTTGCCCAGAATGTGCTTGAAGATCACGCGTCTCTCGCTCAGGCCCTTTGCTCTGGCGGTGAGGATATAGTCCTGATTCTTCACTTCCAACATGGACGAACGCGTCATTCGCGCCACGGAGGCCGAAAGGCCCGTGCCCATAACGATAGCAGGCATGATCAGCGTAACCAGTCTTGTCGCATCATACATGGCGGGCAGCCAGCCGAGGCGGATAGAGAAATTTAGGATCAGGATCAGTCCCAGCCAGAAATTCGGGATCGAAAGTCCCAGCAGAGCAACCAGCATAAAGCTATAGTCAAATGCCGAATACTGCTTGATGGACGAAATGATACCCGAGGGGATCG
>CAMGMW010000201.1 GCA_946059285.1 uncultured Clostridia bacterium | reverse complement strand
ACCGGCTGATATTCTGTTTCCCAATGTAAAATCCATGGAGAAGTGGGCGGTCATTGCCTGCGACCAGTTCACCTCGGACCCGGCCTATTGGGAGCGTGTGCGCAGCAACGCGGAGGGTGCGCCCTCCACCATCAATCTCATCCTGCCGGAGGCGGAGCTGGGTACCCCGCAGGAGGCGGAGCATACGGCGCTGATTAACCGCACGATGGCGGAATACCTGAAAAACAATGTTTTCAGGACCCTGAAAAACGCGTTTGTCTATGTGGAACGCACGTTGGAGAACGGTTCGGTCCGCAAGGGTCTGGTGGGCATGGTAGACCTGGACGCCTACGATTATTCCACCGGTTCCGTTTCCGCGATCCGTGCGACGGAGCGCACGGTGGTGGAGCGTATCCCGCCCCGTATGCGGGTACGGAGGGACGCGCCCATTGAGCTGCCGCATATCCTGATGCTGTGTGACGACCATGAAAAAGTTCTCATCGAGCCGATTGCGGAGAAAAAGGCGGCGCTGGAAAAGCTCTATGACTTCGAGCTTATGGAGGGCGGAAACCGAATCGCCGGCTGGCTGGTGGACGGGGCAGAAGCGGAGGCCTTCAATGCCCGCCTGACAGAGTACACGGCGAATGTCGGGATAAAGTACACGGATCTGAACGGTGTACCGATGGTATTTGCGGTTGGCGACGGTAACCATTCCCTTGCCACAGCAAAGTCCTGCTATGAGGAGCTGAAGGCCCAAAATCCCGGCGTTGATCTGTCTGACCATCCTGCGCGCTTTGCGCTGGTGGAGCTGGAGAATATCCATGACGAAGCGCAGGTTTTTGAGCCGATTCATCGCGTTATCACGAAGTGCGATCCGAGGGCGTTGCTTGCGGCATTGGAGCGTGAGGCATGCGCAGACGAGGGTTTTGAGGTGCGGTGGTTCATCGGAGAAGAGACCGGTACGGTTTATCTGGATCGGAACAAGAGCCAGCTTGCCGTTGGTGTGCTGCAGGGCTTCCTGGACGGTTATTTAAAGGAGCATGCAGGCGAAATCGACTATATTCATGATGATGACGCTTTGATTCAGCTTGCAAAGCAGGAAAACGCCATTGGCTTCCTGCTGCCCGCAATGGAAAAAAGCCAGCTGTTCCGCGGCGTAATCGCCGACGGCATCCTGCCCAGAAAGACTTTCTCCATGGGGCACAGCCGTGAAAAGAGATATTATCTTGAGGGACGAAAAATCAAATGATTACACTGACCGAAGGCGCATTTGCAAAGCTGAACCTGACGCTGGATGTGTTGGAGCGGCGCGAGGATGGATTTCATAATCTGCGTTCCGTGATGCAGACGGTTTCTCTGCGGGACGATGTGCAGATCGATCTGGATACCGGCAAACCGTGGCGCATTGTCTGCAGCACAGAGGGGATTCCCTGCGATGAGACGAATCTGGCGTGGAAAGCGGCAAGGGTGTATTTCGATGCCCTCGGGACTGCCCCGGACGGTCTGGAGATCCGTATCGACAAGCGGATTCCCTCGGGCGCCGGTCTTGCGGGCGGCAGCGCGGATGCCGGGGCGGTGCTGCGGGCACTGAACCGGTATTACGGCGCTCCGCTGCCGACGGATGCGCTGTGCGCATTGGGAGCGCAGGTCGGTTCGGACGTGCCGTTCTGTGTGCTGTGCGGTACTGTGCTGGCGGAGGGGAAAGGCGAGAGACTGAACAAGCTGCCGGATGCGCCGGAGCTGTTCTATGTGATTTGCAAGCCGGAGTTTTCCCTGTCCACGGCGGAGCTGTATCAAAAACTGGACTGCATCACCGTCAGACGGAGACCGGATGCTGACGCCATGTGCCTTGCACTGCGCAACGGTGACTTGGAGGGTATTGGCAGGAACCTGAGCAATGTATTCGAAGAAGCGGTCCTTCCGGAGCATCCGGAGATCGGCCGCATCAAGTCTGCGCTGCTGTCCTGCGGTGCATGCGGTGCACAGATGACCGGAAGCGGGTCGGCGGTGTTCGGCATCTTTGCTTCCCTCGCCGGTGCCAAGGCCGCTTCGGCGATGCTGAAGGAAAACGAGTTCCGTGTTTTTGTCGCAAAGAATGTTTCGCACTGACCGCTGATTAAAAACAGGCTCTTTCAGCATCCGCCTTATACGGACGCTGACAATGCTGGGCTCACTTTTGATCGGTTCCTAGTATAAAAGCTGAAAATACCGTCCATACTGTAGACAAAAGTCTTACATATGGACGGTGTTTTTATGAAATTCAGAATCATTGCATGGTTTTTGCTGCTTGCCGTAATGGTGAGCGGCGTGTATCTTGCGGAAACGCTGATGCAGCAAAAGCAGCTGGCGGAAAAAACGATCCGACTGCATGTGGTGGCAAATTCCGACACCGAGGAGGATCAGGCACAGAAACTGCGGGTACGGGATGCCGTGCTGGAAACAGTGCAATCTCTGACGGAACAGTGTACCGATGCGCAGTCGGCGTGGCAGGAACTGCAAGCCCATCTGCCGCAGATTGCCGGGAGCGCGGAAGCGGTGCTGCTGGCGGAACAGAGCGACCGCACTGTGGAGGTATCCCTGACGACGGAAAAATTTGACACACGGCACTATGATACCTTTACCCTGCCGGCGGGGGAATATCCCGCTTTGCGCATTAAAATCGGCGAGGCGCAGGGAAAAAACTGGTGGTGCGTGGTGTTTCCGGCGCTTTGTACCGCCGCGAGTACGGACGCACTGGAGCAATGCGCCGAGGTCGGCGGCTATGACGCGGCAGAAACGCAATGGATCACCGGCGGCGAGGAGGAATACCACCTTCGCTTCAAGGTGCTGGAGTGGTTTCAAAAGCTCTCTGACTGGCTGGCATGAGCTTTCGCCGCACGAGTGTCCTATCGTAAAAAAGTATCCCCACCGAAACACTTGTGTTTTGGTGGGGATTGATGTATTATACTAGAATCCAACGATACTGTATTTTAAAGAAGGTCTGCCGTGATGAACAAAGAAAAGATTTTGGAACTATTTGAAAAATGGATCAATATATTAAGGATCAAAAACAACTGGGATGTAAAGCTGGAGCTTGTCGATGATCCGAGTTTTCGTAAAACAGGAGATATCAAAATAGACTGTGATGACAAAAAGGCAATCGTGATGCTGAACGCATGTAATCCGAAGCAGGAAAACATGGAAGAAGTGATTTGCCATGAATTGCTGCACTTAAAATTCTATCCGCTGGATCAACTGACGGAGAGCTTGATCATCAATCACTATGAGTCAGGCTCAAATGCCTCCAATGCGATGTATCAGCAGTTTTTTAACTCATTGGAGATCACGGTGGAGGAAATGGCAAAGTGCTTTTTGGGGGTATTCGGAGAAAGCAAGGAGCTCTCTTTCGGAAGATGCAGGTCAATGAAATCCTTTGAGTGATTGTATAAAGC
>CAMGMW010000200.1 GCA_946059285.1 uncultured Clostridia bacterium | reverse complement strand
TAATACTTCCTCGCAGGGAAGGATCATGTCTTGTCCCTTGGAACAAGGGAGTGATCTGTGGAAGGTCTTCTGGCATCTCATTTTCTCGAAGTAACTGATCCATAGCACCATAGCAGCTTTCCGCTGTATCTCCTGTCATTGCTTCCGCACATAACCGCATAAAGTTCTCTAGCATTGCGTATGCTCGTCCACCACATAATGATGCACCGACAACCAGATAGCCACCAGGAAATGGTCTGGTTTCCAAACCCGCACATTCAATGTACTCCTTGGAATATACGGAAAACTGGCTGCCCGTTCCAACGTTGACCAGCATTGTATTCAGATTTCCGTTTGCAGCGCCAAGGAAACTCGCCTGATTGTCGCCAATTGCTACAAATACCGGAATCTCACCCTTGTAATACCCAATCATACTATCCGCGACAATCTTAGGAAGCATCTCCTTGGAGATCCCGACGGCGTCCAGCGCGTTAACATCAAAGCAGCCATGTTTTACATCGAATAATCCAAAGCTTGCGGCATCACTTTCTTCGGTCACCGGAATCTTCTTCCCAGACAACACCATAGCAACATAATCATGGATTGTGCAGAGCACCCTTGCTTCCTGTGGTACGAGATGATGTGCCAAGTTATACGCATGAGTCACGAGGCCGTATCCCGTTGCGACCTGATAGCCAGTCCGGTGGGTCAGATAGGAAGCATAAGTCTCTGTGCTGTTGTATAGTTGATCTCCGCGGCCATCCTGCCAAGTATATAGTGGGCTGACCGGTTCTCCGTTCTTGTCCAAATACACGATGCCGTGCATCTGTCCTGTGACACCAATGCGTTCAACCTCTGGATATTGGGCAAGCAATCTATCCACTGCTTTCAGCGCGGTATTCCGTATATAGTCCGGATCCTGTATTTTCTCCCACGGGTTTTCCGAATGCAGAAATGATCCGTTCGGGAGGGTGACGGAGGAAAGAACCTTTCCTCCGTCGATAACAACAGCGCTGACTGTTGTTGTGCCGATGTCTAATCCCAGTATTTTCATCACAGTTCCTCAGCAGCTTGTAGAACCGGGGTCCAGACGCGTGATAATATCATTCTGGATTGCGGGGCTCAGATCCAGGAAGTTGACAAACGTTCCATGTATACGCATGATATAGACACCGCTGGGCGCGTACTTTTTAGGATCAGCCAGCACCTTCCGCAACGTGTCAGCTGTTGTGACATTCACATAGAGGTAGAACGGTGCGCGGTTCGTGTTTCCGGGATTAAAGAACAGCGGATAAAGCACACGTTCATAGAACTGAACACCCTTCTCTTCATAAGACGGAGCGGTGAAATACTTCGGATCTACGCCGAAATGAGAAGCACATCCACCGTTCATCTTGCAGAACGGCAGCTGCATTGTAGACAGTGTCCGAAAGCCCAGACCAGAATTCGCTCTGCTGAACAACGGATCAATGCCATAGCCTAGCATTTCTCTGCTTCCACGTCCATCAGGTGTTGCACCAACCCAGTAGCCGTACAGCAGATGCGTGGAGGGAGAACTCCAGTCGGAGCGGAAGGGATTGCCCAAGTAGTTCTGCAAGCCTTCCACCATGTCAGAGACCCGCTCCGCGATCTTAGCCGCTTCCTCATCTACTTCCGGGATGTTGTTGCCGTACTTGGGGCAAGAACGCAGGTAGTCACGCAGTTCTTCGTATCCTTCAAAATTACACCGGCAGGCATCAATCAAGTTATGTGCGTCCTGGGGGCGCTCCTTCATCAGATGGTCAATAGCCACAAAAGAGTCCGCGACCACAGATAAGCCGTGAATCAGACAGCCACTACCGTTGTATTTTGTACCTTGATCCTCAGTATCGCGCACATCGATACCGCTTTCTATGCCTCCCTCAAAGCAACTGAGGAACGGGACCGGCAGAAGGGAAATGGCACAGGATGCGCCATTCGCCGCATCACGCATTTTCTCCGCAAAGAATTTCAGATTTTCAAAGAAAATCGGGCGAATATTGTTGAGCAGATACTCTGCGTCATATTCTTTCTGCGGGCCAATCTTTTTGCCGGTAATTGTGGAAACGCCACCATTAAGGGTCAACTCAAGCACCTTACCCATATTGAGCCAGCTGTTTGTCGTATTGGCGTTATCCTTACCCATAATCAGCGGCTCCTGACAACCTGCAACGGCGTAATTAGGAAGATCATCTTCGTCCACACCATGTTCCCGGAGCGTCTCGAACAGAGAGTCGTCATTGAACAGAGATGGGGTCAGGCAGCCCGGAGTAAAGAAGAACCGCCCCAGCTCCTCGTAGAGTTTCTTGGGTGTGTTCTTGTGCAGCTTAACAGAGAGAATCGGCTGGGGTAGATTCATATCATAGTATGCATCCAAAATCGCATAACTCATGGCGTTGGTCAGATCGTTGCCCTGCGTGTCCTTGCCGCTGATCAGGATGTTCTGGGAAATAGCCCAGCTACGCTCGCCAATGTTGAAGAAAACAAGAAAGTGTTTGAATAGAGCTGCTGCTTCCTCACGGGACAAGTTCTCCATTGCGCGGTATGGCTCAAAAATGCGGTCAGCATTACCAACAGAGAATGCAAAGGGATTCGGTGCCTGCTCCAGACACATAACCTGCCACAGCAGCACATAGCACTGCATGGCCTCCAGTAAAGACTGTGCGCCAAATTCGGGAACATGTCGGAGGGTTCGTTCCATCAGTTCAAGCTCTGCTCTTCTTGTCTCATCTGCACCCGCCTGCTGGGAATGCGCCAGATCCGCATAACGATGTGCCAGACGTATTGCGCACTCAAGACTACGCTTCATTGCGGTGAGGTTGTCAATCTGCTTCTGGCGCAGACCGCCCTTCGCAATTTTCTCATCGATGCTTTCCATCAGTACGCGAACACCATGTCTGAGCGCAGGCTGAAAATCCGGAATCATATGACCGGTAACCTGCTCTACAAAGAAAGCAACCTCGTCGGTATACTCACCGTACTCCTTATAGACGGCAGACAGCGCGCGGACATTAGGACTTTGCGCCGCATGATCGCGCATCTTTGCGATCCGCTCTGCGGTCACAGGGCCGTCAGGCGTTGCATAGTCGTATACCTCAAGAGGATCGCAGTAGCCGCGGAAAGTCTCAACCTGGAATGCAGGATTAATTAGAGCGTAGCTTGCCGCGAACGCATCACGCTGCGTGCCAGCCAGTACTGCATGTTCACTGATTTCAATAGGCAGCTTTTCGATGATTTGCTCCAATTCACCTGCCGCACGGAGCTCAGGCTGAGTTTCATGCATGGCATTGTCGGCTTCCGCTGCGATTTCACGGGAAAGGAACCAACCGTTCAGAATTTTATGTTCTTCACGCTCCTGCCGGTACAATTTCTTTGCCTTGTCTGTCAGCACATCAGGCGAGATCATTTCAAATAACTTCATATCATTCATT
>CAMGMW010000199.1 GCA_946059285.1 uncultured Clostridia bacterium | reverse complement strand
GCGACGCGGGCAGCGTACCGCCCAGCACCCGGTACAAAATCGCCCGCAGGAAGAAAGCAGATATGCCGACAGGCAGCGCGGCGGAGAAAAGGTCAAAGCCTCTATGTACCCGCGGAGCATTTTCCAGCCCGGCGGGAAGGAGGAAGCCGATGACGAGACCCGCGCCCACTGCCAGCAGGATTCCCTGCCAGTGAAAACCGATGACCTCCGCGCCGGGATAGCGGAGCAGGAGTTCGCTGATCAGAGGCGCAAGCCCGGAGGTAAAGAGCATGGCGTGGACCTGTGTGCCGACAGGTCGTCGCATCACAAGGCAGTATAACAGCACGCCAAGGAAGCCGAACCAGATGTTAAGCACGTTGATGCCCCAGAAAGCAAGCCCCGCCGTCAGCAGAAAGGCAAGCACGGAGGTCGCATTTACGGTCACCCGCGGCAGGAAAAACAACAAAGTGGCAACAAGGCACACCAGTCCCGTGTTCAAAAACGCTCCGGCATAGCCGCCGGAAGCAAAGCTGTTCGTGGAGATCTTTTCGGTTTGAGTGACAATATTTTTCAGCCCGTCCAGCATGGACGCCCGGTCGGGCAGGATCACCGCGGCGATCAGAAACGCGGCGGTAAAGAAGGCAAACAGCAGTTTGATCAGTCTGCTCGGCGTTATTTCTCTTAACTTACTCATAAAAACCTCTTTTGCAGCCGGAACGACATGGAGCTTCTGCCAAAACGAATATGTGGTTCCGCCGGGCACGTCGAGTCCGGCGTGCCCGGCGGTAATTGCTTAAAACAGGCCGGATACCTTGCCAGTCTCGGTATCCACATCGATGCGGCGGTATGCCGGATCGGAGCCGGTGCCGGGCATCATAGAGATGGTACCCGCCATCGGGCAGAGGAATTTTGCACCGCCGTACTCCAAAATGTCACGGATGGGCAGACGCCAGCCCTTCGGCACGCCCTTCCAGGAGGGCTCGTGCGACAGCGACAGGTGTGTTTTGACCATCATGGTGCAGTAATCGGCATACTTCGGATCTGATTCGAAGCGTTTTGCCTTTTCCAATGCCAGGGGCGCCCAATCGACGCCGTCCGCGCCGTAGACCTCTCTTGCGATCCGTTCGACTCGCTCCCGCAGGGGCATTTCAAGAGGATAGAGGAACTTGATCTCGTTCTTCTCCTCACAGGCGTCGATAACCGCCTCTGCCAATTCGATGGCGCCTTCGCCGCCGTAACGCCAATGGTTCGACAGGGCGCAGCGGACGCCGTACTCGGCGCAGAGCCGCCGGACGAGAGCAATCTCCGCCTCCGTATCGGTATAGAATTGATTGATGCAGACCACCGGAACGATACCGGATTTGCGGATGGTAGCGACATGGTGGAACAGGTTTTCGCAACCCTTTTCCAGAAGGTCAAGATTTTCCTCCGTGTATTCGGCGGGCAGGGGACGACCGGCGACGACCGCCGGACCGCCGCCGTGCATCTTGAGCGCACGGATCGTTGCGACGAGAACGGAAACATTCGGCGTCAGACCGGACAGGCGGGACTTGACATTCCAGAACTTTTCAAACCCGATGTCCGCGGCAAAGCCGGACTCGGTGACATGGTAATCGAACAGCTTGAGTGCCAGACGGTCGCCGATGACGGAGGATTGTCCGATGGCGATGTTGGCGAACGGACCTGCGTGGATCAGGACCGGCTGATGTTCGACGGAATAGCACATGGTCGGATTGATGGTGTTGCGCATCCACGCCGTCATAGCTCCGGCAACCTCCAGATCCTCCGTGGTGATCGGTTCACCGCTGCGGCTGTAGGCCACCACGATCTTGCCGATGCGCTCACGCAGATCCTTCAGATCGCGGGCAACGGACAGTATTGCCATCAACTCGGAGCCGACGGCAATGCCGAATTTGGACTCCATCAAATAGCCGTCTTTGGTGCCGCCGATTCCCATGATGATGTTGCGCAGCCCCTGCGCACAGAAGTCGAGCACCCAGCCCATTTCCACGCGCTTCGGATCGACATCCAGACGCTTCAGACCGCGTTTGGCGAGCTGCTCGTCGTTATAGTTGCGCTCATGCTGCATGCGGGCGTTCAGCGCGACCATTGCAAGATTGTGGGCGTTCATGATATCGTTGATATCGCCGGTCAGACCGAGGGAAAACTCGGTCATCGGCATCAGCAGCGCGTTGCCGCCGCCGGCCGCCGTGCCCTTGACGTTCATCGTCGGACCGCCGGAGGGCTGACGCAGACAGCCACCGACGTTTTTGCCGAGGCGACCAAGTCCCTCGATCAGACCGAGAGAGGTCGTGGACTTGCCCTCGCCCAGCGGCGTCGGCGTGATTGCGGTGACTTCAATGAATTTGCCGTCAGGTTTATCCTTCAGACGATCCATGATCTTGATAAAATCGAGCTTTGGCGTTTTGCCGTAGGGAATGATCTCATCAGGGAGCAACCCCAGCTTTTCGCGGAAATACTCCACGGAAGGAAGGGTTTTTTCCGCTTCCTCGGCAATTTGCCAATCCTTGTAGACCGTCGGATCAAGCGTCACCCGGCCGGTTTCATCTACATATCTGCCGTCCTTGAATTCGATTGCCATAGGTTTTCCTCCTTGTTATTCCCGGGGCGTTCTCTGCCCGCAAAGTTATGTTGCATAAAAATGCTGCGTACCGCGTGCAAATCAGTGAAAATATATTAGGATATCAGTATATCGGTATTATAGCATTGCCCTATCTATAAGTCAATACGCTGACGGAGCATATGCACAAAAGGAAAACGTCTTACAGGTCTTTTTGATCGCTGGCGGGGGAAGCGATTGCTTCGCTCCATGCGCGGCACAGATTCAGCTTTTCCTGACGGGTCAGCCGTTTGACTGCGATTTCCCGCCGCAAGGCAGCGGAGCGGTCCGTGCATTCCTCCCGGTACACCAGTTCCAGCGGCGTTCTGCCGCGGGTATACTTCGCACCTTTTCCGGCGCGGTGTGCCGCAAGCCGCCGCGGTACATCGTCGGTCATGCCGGTATAGAGCGTGCCGTCTTTGCAGCGCAGGATATAGACATACCAGCCGCTCATAGTGTAATGTCGATGGCGCATCGATCGGTGCGGATGGTTTTGCACAGGGCGGAGACCGCCAGATGCCGCGGGTCGTTTTTATAGCGCTCCACGTCTGCGAGTGTGTCAAATTCCGCGACCAGTACCGCGTCAAACTGTCCGTTTTCCACGGCACTGCGCCGTACATGCATCGAACGGATGCACTCGATCTGTCCTTCCAGCGCTGCGAGCCGGTCCAAAAACTCCTGTGGGTCGGCATCCTCCCGAAATTTCCACATGACGATATGCTGAATCATCCTGTTCCCTCCAAACAGTTTCATCGTACTCGCTTTCCGTCGGCTTGTCAAGGCTTTCACGGCGGGAAGCATGCAACATTTTTATGCAAATGCCCAATCGGACGGACTTT
>CAMGMW010000198.1 GCA_946059285.1 uncultured Clostridia bacterium | reverse complement strand
CAGCGATCAAAATTGCAAAATAAAGCTACAACAAATGATTTTGCAATTTTGCAGCTTGTCAAAAAAGTCCGACAGGACTTTTTTGACAGGCTGAGCCGCAGGGGATTTCCCCTGCGGCTGCACTTTTATTCTTCCATGCCCATGCACAGCCGGCGCAGAATCCGTGCTGTCAGTTCCCACCAAGTCAGCTTTTCGATGCGCTCGGGTGCAATGACGGGAATCTCTGCCAGAACCTCATCTCCGGCTTTGATGGTCATGGTGCCAAGCTGCTGACCGGCGGAAACGGGCGCGGTGATCTCCGGCTCGACCTGGACGGTTTTGGTCACGCTTGCCTGCTGCCCCTTTTCAATGAGGATCGGCGCGGATTCCTGCAATACCGGCTGCAGTACGGAGGTGCGCCCCAGCCGTACCTGCACCGTCGGCAGCGCCTCCGGAGCCTCGGCGGATACCAGCGCATAGTTGGCAAAGCCGTAATCCAGAAGCGCCTTTGCCGACTGGAACCGGTCGGTGGAGCTGCTGCAGTGCATTACCACGGCGATCAGCTCAATGCCGTCGCGTTTCGCGCTCGCGGAAAGGCAATGCCCCGCGCCGGAGGTATAGCCCGTTTTCAGCCCGGTGGTGCCCTCATAAAACCGCACCAGCTTGTTGGTGTTGGATAGCCCGAACTTTCCGCCGCGCACGGTATCCATCCAGATGGTCGTATATTTTTTGATTTCTTCATGCTTCAGCAGCTCGCGGGAAATGACTGCCAGATCATGAGCGGTGGTCAAATGCTCGGCGGCGCTCGGCTCATCGTCCAGCCCGGTGCAGTTGACAAAATGGGTGTCCGTCAGTCCCAAATCTGCTGCGCGCTGGTTCATCATTTCCACAAATGCCGCTTCGCTGCCGGCTATGTGCTCCGCCAGCGCACAGGCACAGTCATTGGCAGAGCTGACGACCACCGACTTGAGCATTTCGTCCATGCTCATCTGCTCTCCAACCTCCAGATAGACTTGGCTGCCGCCCTTTGCTGCGGCTGCGTCAGAGGCAATGACCGTGTCATCCCAGGTGATGCGCCCGGAGTCCAGTGCTTCCATCACCAGCAGCAGCGTCATCACTTTTGTGACCGACGCCGGAGAGAGCCGTTCATTGGCGTTCTTTTCGTACAAGATTGTGCCGGTAGCGGCATCCATCAGAATTGCCGACGGTGCGGCAATTTCCGGTCCGGCGGCACGCGCCGTCGGCATGAAGGGCAGCAGCATCACCGCCGCCAGCAGAAAAGCGATCCATCGTTTACGCATATCCATCACAGTCCTTCCGCTTCAATCATGGTACAAGCATATGAGCGGCGGGTCGGCAGTATGCTTGCAAAACGCAAATTTGTCAAGCGGGGAGCGCTTCGGCTTATCGCTGACAGCATGGCCGTCATTTGTAAGGCAGGGTAAAAAAATCCCCGACCGCAGTCGGGGGATTGCATTATGCAACAAGAAATTTCTCTGCAGTCCGGGCAAAGCGCGCTTCGTTTTCCGCACCGTCTACGTTCACCTGGAGCGGATGCGTAAAATCAATGGTAAACATTTCCATGAAGGATTTGGCGTTGACGGTGTGATCTCCGTCCACAATCAGTACGGGAAACGGCTGCAGGGTTGCCAGAGCGACAAATTCGCGGACATCGTTCAGGCATGCGAAATGAATGGTCATGGAAAAACTCCTCTCAAAGTTTGGACTGTACTTTTGCCCGATGATTCAGTATAATAAAGGAAAGTGCATTTATTATACTGTTTTTTTGCACAAAAGCGCAATGCTTGTTTTGTGCAAAATTTCAGAGGTACGTCAGAGGATTTTTGGAGAGTTTTATGAAATTTACATGTTATACGCTAGGATGTAAAGTAAATCAATACGAGACGCAGGCAATGGAGCGGCAGCTTGTGGGGCTGGGGCATACGCTGTGTGAAAATGACGCGGACTGCGACATATACATCATAAATACCTGCACGGTCACAGCGGTGGCAGACCGGAAAAACCGCACGCTGATCCACCGCATTCGCAGGGAGCATCCCGATGCGGTGGTGGGCGTGTGCGGCTGCTACGCACAGGTCAGCACCGAGGAGGTTTGCAAGCTGGGAGCGGACGTGGTTTCCGGCAGCGGCGGACGGGAGGAATTCGTGCAGCGGTTGCTGGAGGCATGCCGCGCCGACTCCCGCAGTCAGGTAGTACAGGTGGATGAGGCGATGAAGCGGCGGGTGTTTGAGCAGCTTCCGGCGGGCGGACTTGCCAACCGTACCCGTGCCATGCTGAAGGTGCAGGACGGATGCAGTAATTTCTGCTCGTATTGCATCATTCCCTATGCCCGGGGACCGGTGCGCTCGCTGCCGCTGTCCGAGGCGATGCGGCAAGCAGAGCGGCTGGCTGCCGCAGGCTATCGGGAAATCGTGGTTACCGGCATCGAGGTGGCGTCCTGGGGTCGGGATTTTAAAGACGGCAGCCGATTTGTGCAGCTTGCCGAGGCGGTCTGCCGCGCTGTCCCGCAGGTGCGGGTGCGGCTGGGGTCGCTGGAGCCGCGGATCGTGGACGAGGAATTCTGCCGTCGGCTGGCCGCCTGCGAAAATCTGTGCCCGCAATTCCACTTGAGCCTTCAAAGCGGCAGCGATGCGGTACTCAAACGGATGCATCGGAAGTATGACACCGCCCGATACGCTGAAAGTGTCGCGCTCCTGCATCAGTGGTTCCCGGATTGTGCCATTACCACGGACCTGATCGTAGGCTTTCCCGGTGAAACGGAGGGAGAGCTGGCGGAATCGCTGGCATTTGCAAAAAAGTGTGGCTTCGCCGCCATGCACATTTTTCCGTATTCCAGACGTGCCGGAACGCCGGCAGCGGCAATGCCGGATCAGGTGCCGAAGGCGGTGAAGGCGGCACGTGCCGCCGAGGCGGCAAAAACGGCGCAGGCGCTGCGGCAGGCGTTTGATACCGCCATGTTGGGGACCTGTCAGGAGGTGCTGTTTGAGCAGTTTGAGGAAGGGCTGTTTACCGGTCATGCCCGCAACGGCGTGAAAGTCTGTGCCGCCGGGGCGGCATTGCACAATCATGTCTGCACCGTGCGCATTGACGCGCTGAGATCCGACGGCGTGGCGGGAACCGTGGAGACGGTAATTGAATGAATTTTTTTTCGCAATGCGGATTGGGATATGCTTAGGGAAACTCTGAACAATTCGGTTTCGGCTGAACAGCGAATCTTTTGCCCCATCCGCGCAGTTTTGAAAATGGGAAATACATCCAGTATTCCCGCATTTCCAAAACTTTCGTCTGAGCCAAAATCTTCTGCTGTCAGCTCTTACCTCATTATTCAGAGCTTCCTTAGGAAATAAGGCGCTCGGCTGAGCGTCTTTTTTCATAACAAAACACAAGGAGGATATGAAAATGAAACAAATCTGGAGTGGCGTACAGATCGCCTTTTCTGCCCTGGGCGGCTTTT
>CAMGMW010000197.1 GCA_946059285.1 uncultured Clostridia bacterium | reverse complement strand
GTATGGGGCGCGTATTATGGCGTGCTGCTTCTGCTGGAACGCTTTGTCTTTAAACCACTAATTGCTAAGCTGACCTTTATGCTCCGCTGGGTAACGACCTTTGTCATTGTAATGATAGGATGGGTCATCTTCTATTACACGGACTTCTCGGCCGTCATGCAGCATCTTGCGGCGCTTGTTGGCGCCGGCGGAGCGCTGCCGTTTACAGACGATGCAACCGTTGCCGTACTTCGCAAATACACGGTGTTTCCCCTTATTGCGTTTGTACTCAGTCTGCCTGTTATACCGGCCGTGGGCCAAAAGCTCAGCGGGGGAGTGCGGACAGCAAAGCTTGTGCCGGCGCTCAAGCTCATTCTGGTGCTGGCTCTGTTTGTATTCTCGGTCCTGTTTCTTATCGGACAAAGCTACAATCCGTTTATCTATTTCAGGTTTTGAGGAGGGGGATATATGAAAAACCGGGCATCATTTATTGCTATGTATCTGTGCCTTCTCCTGTTGTTTACCTGCGGTGTGGGCGAATTGGCGCTTGCAGACAGCGGGGAGCGTATCTCCAAAACGGAAAACCGTGTTTTGCAGCCTTTTCCGGCATTTTCCGTCAAAACGGTTTTCAGCGGAGAATTTATGGATGATTTTGAGGCATTTTTGTCCGACGGTTTTTTCTTCCGTGATTCCGCCGCCGATTTTTCTGAATCTGTTATGGGGATTTTCAGCCTGCCTGAAAAGGGGCCTAAGACCGGAGCCATTGATGAAAGCCGCCTTTTTGAGACCCAGGAGGGCGACGAGGAACAGCTTGAGCTGATTATGCAGTCTGAGGTGACGGATGAAGCGGAGCAAATTCCCGGTGAGAGCATGGAAAGCGACGGGGCTGGGGACTCCGCTCTGCCTGACGAGATCAGCGACGCGGAGCTGTGGATCGTAAATCCTCTGGGTGACAGAAGGAACCTGGAGACCTACTATGCCCGAAATCTCCAAATCCTTGCACGCATTCTGAACGAATACCGGGCAGAGCTGCCGGAGGACGGCACGGTGAACTTTATTAACCCGCCGGTAGCTGATGTGGCGAACAACGTGCTTCGCGGCGAGTATATCGACTGGGGTACCAGTGTCGACGATGTGCTTCAGCCGCTGGTGGACGAGGGCGTGTATATCTATGACGCCACGGATATCCTTCGCCCTTACATCGGCCAGCTGAACCTGTACCCCACCATTGATCACCACTGGCATCCTGTCAGCGCAAGCATAGTGGCAAACGCTATGCTGGAGAGGCAGGGGCTTCTACCCAACGATTACAACGAGTATCGCTACTATGTTGCCAACATATCGCAGGGCGGCCCCTTCGACACCGAGACACTTGACAGCATGAATCTTTCTATCGAAGACGTACCGGTAATGGCTCCGGTTTCTCCGGTAGAGAGCTATGTTGTCACACATCTTAACGAGAAAAGCGAAAGCGTGTTTATTGACAGATACAGTGGTGGATACAGGCAGTATCTGGGCGGTACCAAAAGGCCGTGGCGCCTGTTTGTCACCGGCTATCATACTGGCCGGAACGCTCTTGTGATCGGCGACAGCTTTACCAACTGCTTTATCCCGTATCTCACGCCGTACTATGACAATGTTGTCTCCACCGACTTTCGCGACGGCGGCTATTCTTTGGCCGATGCGGGAGCAAACGCCAGGCAATACATCGAAGAATACCACATTGACGACATATACATCGTCACCTGTACCTATACTTCCATTAATGGCGAGACGGTGCTGGACAGAATGGAACGGTATCTTTATCTTGACTATGACAAGCTGTACGGAGGCTGATGGTTATGAAAAACAATACCGAAAACAATATCCGGCGCAGTGTGATCATAACGATAATGGTAACGACGCTGGTTTTCTTTGCGGTGCTTTGCGCCGCGGTGATGCTTGCCCAAAAGATGCCTGAAATTCAAGAGCAAAGAATAGCCGCCGCCCTTGCAGCGGGCCGGGCAGACCGGGCGCGCAGGATAGCGTCCCGCATGTCTGATGAGGAAAAAGCCCGTGAGTATATCTGCCAGTGCGATTATTTGCAAGCCAAGCAGCTTATGGAGGCCGGGGAGTGGGAGGCTTCCGCCAAGCTGTTTGCCGGAACGGGCAGTTATCTTGATTCTGCTGAGCTTGCCAAGGTATGCAATTACCAAAGCGGCATCCAGCTTGCTGAAAAGGGAAGCTGGGACGAGGCCGCCGCGCTTTTTAAAGGCCTTGCGGGCTATGAAGATGCGCTGACCAAATATGATGAATGCCGCTATGGCAAAGCGGAAGCGCTGATCGAAGCAGGAGATGAGATCGGCGCAGCGGCAATTTTCAGCGAGCTTGGTTCCTTCCGGGACAGTGAGCAGCGACTTGGAAGTATAGCGGCTGTAATCACCGGCATCGAAGACAAAAACGCCGCAATCGCGGCCCTGTCGGGCCTGAGCCCGGAAGAGATAGAGCGGGAAGCCTTGCTCACCGAGGCAAGGGAGGCTCTTCCTGCCGATATCATCGCGGTGGGCTTTTATCATACTGTGGGCCTCAGAGACGACGGTAAGGTGTTGGCCTGCGGAAGCAACGACTATGGCCAGTGTGACGTATCCTCCTGGACGGATATCACAGCCGTGGCAGCCGGAGCATATCACACGGTCGGCCTGAAGGCAGACGGCACGGTAGTTACCGCAGGACGCAACAGCGAGAACCAGTGCGATACCTCAGGCTGGAAAAAAGTCGTGCAGATCGCTGCAGCGGATTATGCCACTTTCGGGCTTTGTGCCGACGGTACGCTGCTTTGTACGGGATTTAACGACTATTCTGTGCCCTCCGGGTGGAGCGACCTGAGGAGTGTCTCTGCCGGTTCATACGCAGTGGCTGCCCTGCGTTCCAATGGGGAGGCATTGATATACCCGCAGGTGGTAAATGGGGATGCGCTGTCATCCCTTGTGGCTTTGACGCTGAATACAGGGTATGCGGTTGGCCTTCGGAGCAACGGGACTGTGGTCTGTACTGCCTGTGAGCTTGAAAACTGGCAGGACATTCTCGCCGTTTCTGCAAGCTCTACCGCCATATTGGGACTTGACGCGGAAGGGAGGATCTGGAGCCGGTTCTTCCGCAGCCATGATGCGGTGGATCTCTCCGGCGTTTCTGGAGCAGTGGCTGTTTCTGCCGGGGGAACGCACTACGCGGTTGTGCTTGAGGATGGCACTGTGCGTGTCTTTGGCAACGACAGTGCCGGCCAGGACGATGTCGGCGGCTGGAAACTTTTTAACCATTAAATACCATCTGCGTCCCGACTTGAAAAAGACGGAATGATGTATTATAATGCATACTGAACAAAGCCGCAAGCCTTGAAAGCAGAGGTTTTCAAGGCCAGCTGGCTTTGTTCAGGTGCAAGGGTTTTGTGCCCGTTTGCACAAAAGCCTTGCACCTTTCCCTGGCGTGGTGCGCCACGCCAGGGAAAATACGCATTGTAAC
>CAMGMW010000196.1 GCA_946059285.1 uncultured Clostridia bacterium | reverse complement strand
TGCATTATCGAATATTGTATTGTATCAACTACAGAAAGTCAAGGGATATCAAGCGGCTGCACGCTCGCCCGCAGGGGACCTTCCGCGCAGAACGCCTTCGGCGGCTTACCGCAGGATCTTGTTTGCCTTGAGATAGCGCTCCTCCTCGGAAAACACACAGCCGCAGTATTTCTGTATATACATCCCCAACTCCCTCGCACGCTCCTGCCCGGCGCGGAAATAGGGGCGGAAGTCACGATAAAGAAACTGCACGCCGTATTCTGCGGCGGCGCGCTCCGCCACCTCGCGCATCAGCTCATGCTGCTGATAGGGACTGATAAACAGAGAGGAGGTAAAGCTGTCAAATCCGCCCTCCTTTGCCTGCGCTGCGGCGGCAAACAGCCGCATTTCATAGCATTTGATGCAGCGACCGGAGATGTCGTCCGCGACGGCGCGGACAAAGGGGCGCAGACCGTAGTCATTGCGCTCGATGAGCGGCAGGTCGACTGCCGCGGCATATTCCCGCAGGCAGTTGCGGCGGCTGCGGTATTCGGTGAAAGGATGGATGTTGGGATTATACCAGAAGCCGGTCAACTCGATGCCGTCCGCACGCAAAACGTCGATGCACTGGTTGGCGCAGGGGGCACAGCAGATATGAAGCAGCGTTTTCATGGCAAAATCTCCTTTGAATCGGGATCGTTCCCCCGTATTATAGCACATTTGCCGAAACCGGGCAACGGACCTGGCAAAAAACCGGGTGAAAATTTGTACAATTTTCCACTTGGACAAATAGCGCCCGGTATGGTATGATTTATCAAATACAAGTTTGACGCGTTGCGTCATTAATACATACGGAAAGGATGATAGCTATGGCGGTTGCAAACGAGACCTATGCGGCAAGGATTCAGCGGAAGTTGATGAAAAAACAGGATATCGTGGAGGTAGCAACGGGTCGGAAAAAAGCAGACCTCGTGCTGAAAAACGCCACCTATGTCAACGTATTCTCCAATGAGCTGTGCCATGGAGACATCGCGGTTGCCAGAGGGCAGATCGTGGGCATGGGCAGCTATGAGGGCGAAACGGAAGTGGATGTCAGCGGGAAGATTGTCTGCCCCGGCTTTATCGACGCCCACATCCATCTGGAATCCTCTCTTGTTTCCCCAAAGGAGTTTGCGAGGGCAGTGCTGCCGCACGGCACCACCACAGTCATTACCGATCCCCATGAGATTACCAATGTGATGGGTACGGATGGCATCGACTATATGCTGCAGGCGACGGAGGGTCTGCCGATCGACGTGCGCTTCATGCTACCGAGCTGTGTTCCCGCGACGCCGCTGGACGAGGCGGGAGCCAATCTGGACTATCGCGCCATCGACTCCTTCTATGACCATGCCCGTGTGCAGGGGCTGGCGGAGATGATGAATTATGTGGGCGTCGTGGGCGGCGACACCGAGGTTATCGCCAAAATCGTGGCGGCGCAGGCGCACCACAAGAAGATCGACGGGCATGCCCCCGGCATCCGTGGCAAGGATCTGGCGGCGTATGTCGCCGCAGGAGTGTATTCTGACCACGAATGCTCCGATATCGAAGACGCCATGGAGAAGCTTCGCAACGGACAGTTCATTATGGTGCGCGACGGCACGGCGGCGAAGAATCTGGAAGCGCTGGTTGACCTGCTGAAGCAGCCGTATTATGACCGCTGTATGTTCTGCACCGACGACAAACACCCCAGCGATCTGCTGGAGAAGGGGCACATTGATTATATCATCAAGAAGGCGATCTCCTACGGCGTTGATCCGATTGTGGCGATTAAGACAGCCTGCCATAATCCGGCGCGGTATTTCGCCCTCAACAACCGCGGCGCCATCGCGCCCGGCTATCTGGCGGACTTTGCCGTGATTGATAATTTTGAAAACTTCAATGTGGAGATGGTCTTCAAAAAGGGTGTTTTGACCTGCAAAAATGGAGATGTGATCAATTTCGACACGCCGCAGATCGACGATTATCTCGACAAACGTGCGCACGACACGTTCCATGTGTCGCACCTGAATGCGGAGGACTTCCAAGACGAGCGCCCCAGAGGCGTGATCGGCTTGATCCCCGGAGAGATTGTCTCTACGGACAACGGCTACGCCAGCGCAGTAGATACGGAAAAGGATATTTTAAAAATTGCGGTCATCGAGCGGCATAAAAACACCCGCCATATCGGTCTGGGCTATATTCAGGGCTATGGGCTGAAGCGGGGCGCGGTGGCAACCTCCATTTCCCACGACTCGCATAATATCATTGTTGTGGGGACCAATGAGGAGGACATGGCGTTCGCCGCCAATCGGATTGTTGAGAACCGCGGCGGTATCACCGTTGTAGAGGACGGTCTGGTCATGGGCGAAGTGGTGCTGGAAATTGCCGGTCTGATGAGCGATGACAGCCTGATCACTGTCAACAGTAAGCTGGAAACAGCGAAGGAACAGGCATTCCGTCTCGGTGTTTCCCGCGGCATCGATCCGTTTATGACGCTGTCGTTCATGTCGCTGCCGGTCATTCCGACGCTGCGCCTGACCACTCGCGGCATCATTGATGTTATCAAGCAGCAGTATATCTGATGAGGTCTTTCAAAACCTTACGTTTTGACAGACGGCGGCGGAGTGCAAAAATTGCACTCCGCCGCCGGTGTTTTTCCCCGATCAAACGCGGATTCATCCGTGCCGGAGACCGAAAAGGTTTTTGAGCCGGAACAGCCGGGCATAAATGCTTTTTCGCAAAACGGCAGAAAAAGCGCCCCCCGATCATATCGGAGGGCCAGGTGGTTGTGGGATTGGCGCATATGCGCCGGGATATGAAGTGTGCTCGCATTGGATAAGCTGTAGCTAAAGTATACCATGCCGCAGCCGCGAAAATTGTCGCTTTTTGAGGCGAAGGAAAATTTTGTAGTACAAATTTTTATCAGGCATTCGGAGAAAACGCGGTGCGTCCGCTTCGATCCGCCCTAAGACCCCGTTGAAATTTTAGGAAAGCGAATACCCGCCGAAAAGCAACTCACTTTTCAGCGGGTATTGTTGTATGGGAACACCGGACCTTACGCTTCTGCGTCCGGACTGATCGAATCGATGATCTGAAGCAGCTCATCCTTGGACAGCGTGCCGCTGATAAAGCACTCAAGGTCCCCGTTGCGCCAACTGGCGGTGTAGCACCCCGCGTTTTCAAAAAGATAAAACACAGTGCCGTTCCTGTCATATGTGGTGACTTGCCCGACGTCTTTCTCATAGTATCCTGTCGAGTTCGACGACGATTGGATGACATTGATGCTGATGGAACGGTCGTTGCTGGCGAAAAGAGCGAGAATACTCAGCTTTATGTCGGTATCCGTGGTATCAATCCTTTGCAGCGGGATGTCCTCGGGAACCCATGTCGGGATGACCGGCGCGTCGATATCAAAGCGCAGGGTAGTGTCATGCAGCTTTTTCAGCCATACGTCCCATAACCCGAGATCAACGGTCGGCACGGTGACGGAAATCTATGACTAC
>CAMGMW010000195.1 GCA_946059285.1 uncultured Clostridia bacterium | reverse complement strand
ATTGTACAACCTACATCTTTTCCCGCAGGATGTAGCAGTGCAAAAACCGCCTGCCGGATTGCCCGGCAGGCGGTTGGTGTGATGGCTAAAACCCCTTAATCTGTGCGGAAAGCTGCTTGGGAAGCACCGCCGGTGAGGTCGCCATATTCTCATTGTGCGTGAACGTCCTCTGCGGCACAGCGGAAGCAAATCATTTTTACGACACCTGCCGCAGCAGGTCCCGCCGCAGCCGCTGCATAATCCGCTTTTCCAGCCGAGAAATGTAAGACTGGGAGATGCCCATCAGATCCGCGACCTCCTTTTGGGTCTTTTCCCGCCGTCCTCCCAGCCCGAAGCGCAGATCGACGATATACCGATCCCGTTCGGGCAGCCGCGCCAGCGCCTCCCGCAGGAGCTGTTGCTCCACATCCTCCTCCATCGGGCGCATCACCGTGTCTCCATCGGTGCCGAGCACGTCTGAAAGCAGCAGCTCATTGCCGTCCCAGTCGGTGTTGATCGGCTCATCCAGCGACACCTCCGTTTTTTGCCCGGAGATTTTCCGGATGTGCATTAAAATCTCATTCTCGATGCAGCGGGAGGAATAGGTTGCAAGTTTGATGTTGCGCTCCGCCTTGAAGGTACTGACCGCCTTGATCAGTCCGATGGTTCCGATGGAGATCAAGTCCTCAATGTTGATGCCGGTATTCTCAAAGCGGCGGGCAATATATACCACCAGACGCAAATTGCGTTCAATCAGCCGCTGCTTTGCCTCATCATCTCCCTCGGTTGCCTGCATCAGAAGCTGCTGCTCCTCCGCGGCGGAAAGAGGCGGTGGCAGGATATCGCTTCCGCCGATATACATGACCTTTCCCGGCTGAGAAAACAGCGCGGCAATAAGCTGTGAGAGTGTTTTAAGCATAGCGTGTTCCTCCTGTCAGTGCCTCATAAGCGCCGCCGTCCGATACCGGTGTGGGCGAAAACGCTACAAGACCTTTTTTTTGATGTTGTTTTCCGATTTTAATTTCGCACGGCAGCGCCAGCAGCAGTCCTCCGGCAACGCCCACAGCGCGGTACGGAATCAGTCGCGGGAAATAGCTTTGCAGCCGCACCGCGAGCTGCGCAGGCTCTGCAAATTCCTCCGCCCGCAGGGGCAGCGGGAGCAGCCGTTTGGCCGTCTGCCAGTTCGCGACCAGCACCGGCTGCCCGCTGACGGGGTCGCAGAGCGTGTTTCCGCTGTCGCGCAGGGCACTCAGGCGCACCCGCTGTCCCCGCAGCGTCAGCTCCACCGGGACAATACTGTCAGCCCCATGCGTCAGGCGGGGCAGCAGCAAGCGGCAGGCAGCGTAGACCGCTCCGGCCGTCAGCACCAGCGAGGAAAAGGTGACGGGATACAGCAGGCTGTCGCCGCGGAAATGCACCGTTCCTTGCTTCAGCAGCTCCACGCTGTAGACCGCGCCGCACAGGCACAGACTCAGTCCGGCAAATACCGCCGCCAGCCGCAGGGTCTGCTTGCGGCAGCCGAAGGCGGTCAGCAGCATCACTGCCGCGCACACCAGCTTCATGGGGAAAAGCTGCAAAAAGCCGCAGTGCGGCAGATATACGCAGACCGCATACACCGCGCCGATGCCCGCCGCTAAAAGCAGCCGTAGACGGCGTGGCGCCCCGCCGCCCAGCAGACCCGATGCCCGCAGAAGCAGATAGTTGATGCACAAATTCAGTACGAAAACCGAATCCACATAGACCGTCAATCGTCTCTCCCCTTCCCAGAAGCTCTGTGTGGACAAATTATACGTCCAAGTCCTGCAAAAAACAGGTCACAATTCCCAAAGGAATCGTGACCTGTTCTCGGCAGCGTATCGGTATTTTGCATCCGTTTCCCGCGGGAATCGTATTTCCCGCCGAAGTTTGCAGTGGGAAAATGTGAAATCGGCAAGCCCACCGTCGAACGATTTTTACTCCGGACGGCGAACCATCCTGATATTATGCTCCGCCTTGCTGCGCGGAAGCATGACCTCATGACCGCAGGTTTCGCACTTCAGGCGAAAGTCCGCACCGGTTCGCAAAACGCGCCAGGTATTCCCACCGCAGGGATGCGCCTTTTTCATCACAAGAATGTCCCCCAACCGGATGTCCATTTGTTAACCGCCCTTCTTAATCTCGTCCCAATAGCGTTTTGCCGCCTGTTCGATCTTGTTGTCTCCGTAGGTGTAATACTTTGCATCCTTGAGCAGATCGGGCAGATACTGCTGCCGGACCCAGTGGCCTGGGTAGCTGTGAGGATACAGATATCCCTGCTCCCGCTCCTGTCCCGCGCTGTCTACATGGACATTTTGCAGCTCTCTGGGAATCACACCGGTCTTCCCGCTGCGCACATCGTGTAGCGCGGCGTCGATCGCCACACAGCCGGAGTTGGATTTCGGGGCGGTCGCCAAAAACAGCACAGCGTCCGCCAGCGGCAGCCTCGCCTCAGGCATGCCGAGCTGCAAAGCGCTGTCCACACATGCCTTGACGATCGGAATCGCGAGGGGATAGGCAAGCCCGATGTCCTCGCAGGCGGAGCACAAAATCCGCCGGCAGCAGGAGGGCAGGTCGCCCACCTCCAAAAAGCGCGCCAGATAATGGATCGCCGCGTCCGGATCCGAGCCGCGGATCGATTTCATCAGGGCCGACAGGCAATCGTAATGGTTGTCTCCCTCGCGGTCATAGCGCATGGCGGAACGCTGCGTGACCGCCTTGGCATCCGCCAGCGTGATCCGCAGTGTCTGGTCGCCCGCATGGGCGGCAATGAACAGCGCCTCCACCGCATTGATGGCTTTTCGCACGTCACCGCCGCAGGAGCTTGCGATATGCTCCAGCGCCCCGTCCTCCGCCGTGACGGTCAGCCCGGTTTTTTCCGACATATAATGCACGGCGCGCACAACCGCCTGCTGTGCTGCCTGGGGTGTGATGGGCTTGAACTCAAACACCGTGCAGCGGCTCAAAATAGCGTTGAAAATATAAAAATACGGATTCTCCGTGGTAGAGGCGATCAAAGTGATCTTCCCGTTTTCGATGTGTTCCAGCAAGGACTGCTGCTGCTTTTTGTTGAAAGATTGGATCTCATCAAGGTAGAGCAGCACACCGTTCGGCGCGAGGAGGGTATCCAGCTGATTTACGATCTCCTTGATATCCGAAGTGGAGGCCGTTGTCGCGTTGAGCTTGAACAAAGTGCGCTTTGTCGCGTCGGCGATGATGTTCGCCACCGTGGTCTTGCCCGTACCGCTCGGTCCGTAGAAAATCAGATTCGGCACCTTGCCGGACTCGATCATCCGTCGAAGCATCTTCCCTTCGCCCAAAATCTCTTCCTGTCCAACCACATCCTCCAGCGACCTCGGACGCAGCTCGTCTGCCAGTGGCTGATACACAGCACTCCCCCCTTACTTTTTGCTTGCTTATTTTTATTCATTATACCCCACTGACCGCAAAAACGCAACAAGTTTCCTCTTTCCGAACAGGACTCGCTGTGCTATAATGTCGAAAAAGGGGGGTCGTTCCTATG
>CAMGMW010000194.1 GCA_946059285.1 uncultured Clostridia bacterium | reverse complement strand
CAGCGGCATTCTCTGGCTCTGCCAAAGCAAAAATTGAGGAGGCAGGCGGAAAGGCAGAGGTGGTGTAAGTGCTTACTACACTCCGAAATGCTTGGAAGATCCCGGAGCTGCGCAGAAAGCTTCTGTTTACGCTTCTGATCATCCTGCTGTATCGAATCGGCAATGTCATCCCGGTACCCTTTGTGGATGCAAAGCTGATGTCCGAAATGTTTAATGCGAATCTCAAAAACACCATTTTCGGATTCCTCGATATGATGTCGGGCTCGGCGTTCTCTCAGGCGACGATTTTCGCACTGTCAATTCAGCCGTATATCAACGCTTCCATTATTATCCAGCTCCTTACCATTGCTATTCCTTATCTGGAGCGACTGAGCAAGGAAGGCGGCGAGGACGGCAAGAAGAAAATCACCAAGATCACTCGTATCACAACGGTTGCCATCGCACTGCTCATGGGCTTCGCCTATTTCTATATGCTCAGGAGCTACAATGCGCAGTATGGTCTTCTGATTGAGTCGAATGTTCTTTCTGCGATTGTCATCATCCTCAGCTTCACCGCCGGTTCTACGCTGGTTATGTGGTTAGGTGAGCAGATTACCGAATACGGTATCGGCAACGGCATCTCCATGATTCTGTTTGCAAACATCATCGCTCGTATCCCTTCCGGCATTATCAGACCGATGGTCAATATGCTTTGGAAGCAGTGGTACTGGGTACTGGCTCTCATTATTGGGATGCTTGCCATCATTGTGTTCATTATCTTCGTTTCGCAGGCAGAGCGCAGAATTCCTGTGCAGTATGCAAAGCGCGTGGTCGGACGGAAAGTCTACGGCGGTCAAAATACGCATCTGCCGATCAAGGTCAACATGTCCGGCGTTATGCCGATCATCTTTGCACAGTCCATCGCCAGCTTGCCGGCAACGATTTGCGCGTTTATTAACAAAACGGACACTTGGATCTATAAGAACGTATTTAGTAGCACCAGCGCGATTTATGCAGTGATTTATCTGCTGCTGATCATCGGCTTCAGCTACTTCTATGCGACGATCCAGTACAATCCTGTTGAGGTTGCAAACAACCTCAAGAAGAACGGCGGCTTTATTCCCGGTTTCCGTCCGGGCAGACCGACATCTGATTTTATCCGCAAAGTTATCAATAAGATCACCCTCTTCGGCGCGATTTATCTTGGTATTATTGCGGTGCTTCCCATTGTCCTCGGCGCAGTGTTGCAGAACTCCTCGTTCTCCTTCGGCGGTACTTCCGTAATTATTATCGTAAGTGTCGCACTTGAGACGGTCACTGCAATCGAAGCGCAGATGATGATGCGTAATTACTCCGGCTTCCTTGAGAAATAACGGAGGCGCTGAATGAAACTGATTCTGTTAGGAGCGCCCGGCGCTGGGAAAGGAACGCAGGCTGAAATTCTTGCAGCCAAGTTGTGCATTCCCACGATTTCCACGGGCAACATCCTTCGGGAAGCGATCAAGAACGGTACACCGACCGGTCTGAAAGCAAAAGGTTTCATGGATCAGGGTATGCTCGTTCCTGATGATGTCATCATCGACATTGTCAGAGAACGGCTATCCAAACCGGATTGTGCCAACGGCTATATCCTGGACGGTATGCCGCGCACAATCCCGCAGGCGAAAGCCCTGTTGGACAACGGCATTGAAATCGACCGTGTCATATCCATCGAAATCGACGACGCTGTGATCGAGCAGCGCATGACTGGACGCAGAGTCTGCGGCAGTTGCGGCGCCAGCTACCATATCACGGCAAACCCGCCCAAAACAGAGGGCATTTGCAATGCGTGCGGTAACGCATTGGTGATCCGTAAGGACGATAAGCCGGAAACGGTACGTCAGCGTCTTGCGGTCTATCATGCGGAGACCGAAGCACTCAAGGGCTTCTATGATGCACTCGGAAAGCTGCGGCTTGTTGAGGGAAATCAGCCCATCGAGAATGCTACTCGTGATATTCTGGCGGCGTTAGGTGAATAGCAATGATCCCTATTAAAAATCAACGTGAGATTGAAGTCATGCGCAGAGCCTGTAAAATTACCGCGGCAGCCCGTGCTTTGGCAGGGGATATGGTAAGACCCGGCGTAACGACACTTCAGATCGACAAGGCTGTCCACGATTTTATCGTGTCACAAGGTGCAACACCTTCCTTCCTCAACTATTCCGGTTATCCTGCCAGTGTCTGCGTTTCTGTGAACAATACCGTCATTCATGGAATCCCGGATGGCAGAGTACTTCAGGAGGGCGACATCGTCTCTGTTGACGTTGGCGCAAAGTGGGGAGGTTTCCATGGGGACTGCGCCGCAACCTTTGCCTGCGGGGAGATTTCCCCCGAGGCGCAAAAGCTCATTGATGTCACGAGACAGAGCTTTTTCGAGGGCGTGAAATTCGCACGCCAGGGGTGCCGTATTTCGGACATCGGTCATGCAGTGCAGACCTATGTCGAAGCCAATGGTTATTCCGTCGTACGCTCCTTCGTCGGTCACGGCGTCGGCGAGCATATGCACGAGGAGCCTGAGGTTCCGAATTACGGCAAGCCCGGAAGAGGTCCGCGACTGATTCGCGGCATGACGATTGCCATCGAGCCAATGGTCAATGCGGGAACCTTTGAGGTTCGCGTATTGAAGGACGGATGGACAACGGTCACTGCTGACGGAAAGCTGTCGGCCCACTACGAAAATACTGTGCTCATAACAGACGGCGAGCCGGAAATTCTCACCGTCACCGAGGGGCTTTGATATGGAAATATCCAAATCGGACATTGTTCTTTCTCTTGCAGGTCATGATAAGGGAATGCTGTTCTTTGTGATTGACACAGACGGTGTGTACGTTTCCCTTGTGAACGGCAAGGAAAGAAAGCTGGAACATCCAAAGCGGAAGAAAGTAAAGCATGTCTGTCTGGTCCTTCGGCGAGATTCGTCAATCGCCACGAAAATCAGATCCGGCGATAAACTACTCAACAGCGAATTACGAAGGGAACTGGCCATCATCGGTCAGCAATGCAACGTTCAAACCAAGGAGGGTTCATAAACTTGGCAAAAGACGACGTAATCGAACTTGAGGGCATCGTAACCGATGCACTGCCGAATGCAATGTTCAAAGTCGATATTGGCGGCGGACATATGATTCTGGCACACATTTCCGGCAAGCTCAGAATGAACTATATTAAGATCTTGCCCGGTGACAAGGTAACTGTTCAGATGTCTCCGTATGATCTGACGCAGGGTCGGATCACATGGAGAAGCAAGTAAAATAGAGACATTGTTCTCATATGGAGGTTAAACAGTATGAAGGTTAGACCGTCCGTGAAGCCCATGTGCGAAAAATGTAAAGTTATCAAGCGCAAGGGTCGCGTCATGGTAATTTGCGAAAACCCGAAGCATAAGCAGAGACAAGGCTAATAGGAGGTGCTCGAAAGTATATGGCACGTATTGCTGGTATTGACCTGCCCCGCGAGAAGAGAATTGAGATCGGACTCACTTATATCTTCGGCATCGGCAGAAA
>CAMGMW010000193.1 GCA_946059285.1 uncultured Clostridia bacterium | reverse complement strand
ACATGGCAATTTATCATCTGGAAGCGAAGGTGGTCAGCCGGGGCGCAGGGCGCTCCGCCGTGGCCGCCTCTGCTTACCTAAGCTGTTCCCGTCTCTACAACGATTACGATGGGATACAGCACGACTATACGAAAAAGCGGGGGCTTGTCTGGCAGGAGGTGTTTCTGCCGAAATGTGCCCCGCAGGAATGGCAGGATCGTGAAAAACTATGGAACGCCGTGGAGGAAGTGGAGACAGCCAAGGACAGCCGTTTGGCGCGGGAATTTGTCGTTGCCCTGCCCATAGAGCTGAACCGTGAGGAACAAATTGCGCTGCTGCAAGAATTTATCCGAGAGCAGTTTGTATCAGACGGAATGTGCGCTGATGCCGCCATTCATGACACCGACGGTCACAATCCCCACGCCCATATTCTGCTGACGGTGCGCCCGCTGGATGAACAGGGTAAGTGGCAGTACAAGACCGAGAAGGAATATCTCTGCATGAGAAACGGCGAAGAACGCGGTTTTACTGCCGCCGAGTTTAAGGCGGCACAGGACGAGGGATGGGAGAAGCAGTATCCCTATAAAGTCGGCAAGAAGAAGGTGTATATGGTTTCTTCCGAGGCCGATGCACAGGGGCTTATACGGGCTGACAAGCATCCCAAAAGCACCCGCTACGGCAGGCAGAATCCCATCTCCGAACGCTGGAACAGCGAGGAACAGCTTGCGGAATGGCGCAAGGCATGGGCTGACGTGTCCAACCGCTATCTGGAACGCGCCGGGCGGGAGGAACGCATTGACCACCGCAGCAACGCCGCACGGGGACTGGATGAGATTCCTACTATCCATGAGGGCGTAACGGCACAGGCGTTGGAGCGCAAGGGAATCATCTCTGACCGCTGCGAACTGAACCGGCAGATCAGGGCGGACAATGCGCTTCTGCGGGAGCTGAAAGCCGAAATCAAGAAGCTGGCAGCAATGATTGCCCGCACCGTACCGACCATTGCTGAGGGACTGGAGAAGCTGCGGAGCCGTGTGCTGATCTTCTGTTATCAGCTCTCCCATATTCGCAGCGGCAAATCTCATATTCAGAAATCTCTCGCCGTATGGAAACCTGAGCTGGAATGTTATACCGGGCTGGTACAACAAATCAAGGAAAAAAGCAAGGAGCGCAAAGCGCTGATTACCGAGAAAAAAGAATTGCCAATATACCATGTGAAGCGCCACAAGGCACTGGCTGTCCGCATTACAGAGCTGACGGAAGAACTGGAAGAACTGCGTTCTGAAAAGGCACTTCTTCTGCAAAAATTTGAGTATGCGGAGGATGCAGGCGCAGAGGCGTTCCACAAGGATATTGCTGCAATGGAAGCCGGCCTGAAAAAGCTGGAGACGCAGGAGCAAAAATACTCTGCCGAGTTAGATAAGGCTTTGGATGAATACGCTGAACTGAAAGCGCAGGCTGCGGATTTCGACCCGGTGGAGCTGTATGAAGCACGGCAGGCAATTCGTCCTGCGCAGGAAAAGGCGGCAGAACAGCAGCTGGAGGATGCCTTGCAGAAGAAGCCATCGTTCAGTTTGCTGCTGAACGCCAAGCAGGAAACATCCCGACTGCTCAAAGAGGACACAGAAGAGCGGCAGGTACGGCAGATGCTTATTCGTCGGCAACGGTCAGACCCGCAAAAGCCCAAGCACTTCCAGCGCTAAGTGATAAAATGCACATTTCCCCTATTGACTTTTCAACTCTAATCCGTTAGAATAATACTAACAGATTAGAATGAAAGGCCGCTAGAATGAGTACACCAAAAGTTTTTGAAAGCGAATACCGTTTTTGCCTGATCCTTTGGGATCATGAACCCATCAAGAGCAGAGATTTAGCTCAGCTTTGTGCAGAGCAACTGGGCTGGAAGGTTACTACCACTTACACGGTAATAAAGCGTTTATCGGAGCGTGGCGTGATAAAGAATGAAAATACGATTGTTTCTTCGCTGGTATCTAAGGAGCAGATACAGACAGCTGAAATTGAAGAATTGGTTGAGAAAAAATTTGCCGGTTCGATTCCAGCTTTTTTGACCGCATTTACCAAAAGCCAACAGCTCACGGCAGATGAAATTCAAGAGATGCAGCAGATGATCGACCGTTTTCGGGAGGAGCATCCGGATGACTGAATTGTTTATGAAGCTGCTTAATATGAGCATCAATGCCGGATGGCTTGTACTGGCTGTCCTACTTGTCCGCATCATATTCCGCAAGGCTCCAAAATGGCTGTTCCCCTTATTGTGGAGCTTTGTTGGGATTCGGCTTCTCATGCCAAACGCATTGGAAAGTCGCTTGAGTATCATTCCCAATATAAGCAGCTTTTCGGCATCTGCACATGGAATGCTTTCTGCTGAAAGCTTCGCTGCTCCTGTTCCTTATGTTGGAATCGTCTGGTGTACTGGTATGGCAGCAATGCTTCTGTTTGAAGCATTAAGCTATGTACATCTCCGCAGCAAAGTAAAAACTGCTGTCCGGCTCTCGTCAAATGTGTATCAAAGCGAGCATGTGAATGCTCCGTTTATTCTTGGCCTGTTTGCGCCGCGCATCTATATTCCGTTCCATATAAAGAGCAAGGAATTGGATAGCATAATTGCACATGAACGTGCGCATATAAAACGCCGCGATCATTGGCTAAAGCCCATTGCGTTCTTAATTCTTTCTCTTCATTGGTTCAATCCTTTGATTTGGATTGCGTATTATTTCCTTTGTAAGGATATTGAGTTGGCATGTGACGAATACGCTATCAAGGATATGAGTGATTCTCAGCGCGCTGCGTATTCGCAGACGTTGCTCTCCTGCACTGCAAACCAGCGTATTTTTGCGGCCTGCCCGCTGGCCTTTGGCAGTAAGAATGTGAAAACACGAATCCGTGCTGTACTTTCTTATCGAAAGCCTCATGCTTGGATCATAACCGTGACCGCGATACTTGTTTTGGCAGTTGTCGCCTGTTTTATGACAAACCCGAGACAATCAAAAGAAAGTACTGCTCAGGGTAGCAACTATATTGATCTAAATCAGCCTCCAATATTGGACGTGATTCAAAATGGACAAACTATTTCGGATAGAAGTAGTAGCGAAGATCGGCAACGTGAAGTAGAGCTTGAGAACGCTTTGTTGGGAGAAGCGATAAAGAAGCAAGAGTCTCTTACTCAAATTCAAACAACTGATTTTTACAGATGAAAAGTCCTGCGTTATCTATAGGATTGACGTCAATTTAACTGTCGATGTGGTTACATGGAAGGAGGGAAGATTCATGAAAATCATTTGAGGAAGCACATGGCCTGTCTGTTCAACGGATTCTGGCTCATGTGCTGAACCAAGAAGACATCAGACAAAAATCAGTTAGAAAGGAGCGTTGTTTATGCAAAAGATCAAGTCACTGGCCGCAGTTTTTCTGGCCCTTTTTATCCTCGCAGCGATTCCGACACAGGCTCTCGCCGCCGAAGCTCATGTTGATGCTATCACTGCACATACTCATCAATGGTATTTTGACCATTATGACACTACGTAT